>JADGBZ010000032.1 GCA_015231175.1 Magnetococcales bacterium
GTTTGAGTTTGGTATGGCAGTTTGATCGCAATCAACCAAACGAAGGCACTACCGGTAGGCAACAATTGAAGATCCTGTTCCTCTCGTGATGCGCACCAGCGGCGCAAGCCGGAATACAATGCCATTCCGCATCGTACCCGATCTCATGGATCGCCCTGAGAATCTGTCCCAGTCCTCGACTGCGAAGCACTGGACTGTTCTCGATGATGACCCAGAACGGGCGGACATCCCGGATGACTCGGAACATCTCCCACCACAAGCTTGATTTTGGTCCATCCAATCCTCTCCCCAATCCTGCGTTTGAGATGTCTTGGCGCGGAAACCCGCCGACAACCACATCCGCAAACCCCCACGGAAGACACAACGACCGGATATCTGTGTGCAACGGAACGTCTGGATAGTGCAACTTGATGTACGGGTGGAGCGATTGGTTGTTCCCCCGGCGATCACACAGGGTGAAGACGAAGGAGAGGCCCTCATGCGCGCTCGGGACGCCCTGGAGACTGCGCTGGAGATGTATATCGACACGCGCCAACCCCTGCCGATGCCATCCCCAGCCGCAGGCTGTCAGGTGGTGCGTCCCGGAGCGTTGGTCTGTGCGAAGCTGGCGGTGTACCAGGCCATGCAGGAGACGGGCGTTCGCAAGGTTGAACTTGCTCGCCGTCTGCATTGGCACCTTCCGCAAGTGGATCGTTTGTTGAATCTTCGTCATGCTTCTCGCCTTGATCAGATCGAAATGGCTTTGGAGGCTTTGGGTCGTCAGCTTCAGGTTGAGGTGTCACTCAGGAATGGTGCGTAAAAGGTAGCCATGAACATGGCCCAAATTTGTTGACGCAAGTTACGGCTGGAAGCCGGGGATGGAAAAGCCAGGCACTCTCCATCCATTGCCACTTTGCGCAAGTATGCGGAGGCCGTTGGCTGCCGTCTGGAGATCAAACTGATTCCAAGGTAAGTCATACCGGCAACTCCCGCTTCTCCAGCAATAAAGTCCTGGCCGAACCTGTGCGGGCCGTTGGGTGAAAGGTGGCTCATGAGCGATCTCCTTTCAAACAAGCTGCCTCTGCCGCACTTATAAAATTGAAGATCGACTGCACCCCCTTGGGTAGCCCGGCGTACATGGGGAGTTCTGGGGGAACAATTGGCGGCTGTTCCGGCTGGGGAGTGGCAATCAGGTGTTCGTGCTGGCCCGTCTTGCGGATGGCGGGGAGGATTTCACCGGCCACTTTCTTCTGGAACGGCAGCGCCTTGGGCTTGTCAGAGCGGCCAAGGATAAACCACAAGCCGGGTTCGGAGAGGATGTGCATTTCCTGGTTGCCGCGAGGGGTTGAAGCGGATTCAACCCCTTTCCATTCATCCGGTACATGGCCAATAGTCCTGATAGCACCCCACCGATAACCAAGGCAGTCCGCCACATCCTTGGCTACGAACCACGGCTCGCCGTCGCGGGTGATGACCCTGACCTGATGAGACTCAAAATTGAACGGGGTGAGGTTAGAAGAAGACGTGGGGGAGGTACTGCATTGGGAAATCACTTGGTGGCCTGACACCATTTCAGTGTGATCAACTTTTTGTGATATAGTGGCTTTTCCGATCCACCGAGGGGGAGAGAAGACCATGGATGGGCCAGATATCGTTTTTGGACGTCGGCTGTGTGAACCCGGATTGCGGACGCTACGGGGTCAAAGGGCTGGGAAACATTGTGATCCGTCGCCGGTATGGAACTGGCAGAATCCGGTTCCTTCATTGTCGGCACTGTCAGCATGAATTTTCCGAACGGAATGGCACGCCACTGTTCGACCTGCGGATCTCCCAGGAGAAGATCGTGGCGGTGGTCCGCCACTTGGCGGAAGGAACCGGCGTCCGCAAGACGGCCAGATTGACAGGGGTATCCAGGGATACCGTTGGCCGCATTCTCAGGAGGGTTGGCAGCCATGCCCGGGGGATTCACGACCGGCTGGTTCGCGGTCTGGACGTACCAGAAGTCCAAATGAACGAGATGTGGTCCTTCGTGAAAAAAAAGGACAAGAATTGCACTGAAAAGGAGCGATTTGAAGGCGAAGCAGGCAGTGTGTGGGATCACATCGCCATTGATCCTGTCAGCAAGCTGGTGGTCTCCATGGTCCAGGGATCCCGCAGGGATCAGGAAAGCAGTGATCGATTGGTAAAGGACTTCGCCGACCGGACCAACAACAAGCCTCTCAAGTTGGTCACCACAGACGAACATGCGGCCTATGAGGCTTCCCTGCTGGTAACTATTCAGCACCCTTTCAAAAAAAGCCTGGATATGAAAGCCTTTGTCAGGGCTTCGCCCCGAACCCCACCAGGACTCTGTCCTGGACCTGCCAGGGAGCCAGCCCCCTGGACCCCGATTCGTGGTCGGGTGCTGAATAGTTACCCCTGCTGAAGGTTTACGGCATTCTCCATCGGCCACGACGCGGAAGCAGCAGACGAGGCCGGAAGAAAAAGCTGAAGAAGCGCTGGCCGAAGGCCATGAACTACGCCACCGTCAAAAAAACCCGGAAGAAGGGCCGGGTAGCGGATGTGAGTACCGTGCTTGTGGCTGGTAGCGAGGGAACTGTGGCCAAAGCCCTGAACGCATCCACCTGTTCCGCGATGATCAACACGTCAATTGTCGAGCGGTACAACGGTTCCGCCCGCCACTTCAACGCCAGGAAGCAGAGGAAAACATATTCGTTTTCAAAGCAATCTGAGGAACATGAGGCGATGAGCTGGTTGATGGTAACCCATTTCAATTTCTGTTGGCAACCACGCACACTGCGGCTCTCCCTCGGGAATCGGCGCTATTGTCACCGAACTTCCGCCATGGCGGCTGGGCTGACAAATCACTGTTGGAGTATGACGGAATTGCTGCACTTTCAGCTAGTTGGTACTGGATGATTGTCAGGCCACCAAGGAATTTTCAAAGCAGAGGCCACCTTGCTGATCGGAGATTTGAGATTCTCCATGGGCGTTCCATGCGTTTCAGAAAAATGCGTTCCACATCCGCAACACCGGCGCAGGGTCCGGTCACCTTTGTGAGCCGTAAGATAAATCTTGCAAACCACCACATCCGTGGATTGGCAGGTCGGGCATTTTGGGCTGTCGGGAATGTCCATCCGTGGATCACCGTTGGGAACAGATTGGGTTGATGTCACGTCTTGACCAGCATTTGAACATCATTTGACAGCACAGGGAAGAGTTTACGGAACGGTGGCAGCCCAGTGCCGGTTGGGTCAATCTTGGGTAAAATCCCGCCGCGCCGAAGAGATGGTGACCGTAAAACCGGCGACTACATCCAAAAACGACATCAAGGTCAAGGTCAGAAAGGTTACCGTGCCTGTGGCAGAAACCATGAGGAGTTCCACCAGAAAAACCACAAAGACCATCATGGACAACATGTGATCGAAGATGGAGGCGTTGGTTGATCGGGTGGCTTTGAACAATTCGATGTACAAGGCCCCGACACCCACCATGACCAGGACATCGCCCAGGTTGGCGGTGATCGTCGCCTTTTGGAGGGGTATGACCAGAATGGCCTGCGCCAGGATCTTGAGATGCGCATCCCCCGCACCTTGCAAAAGGAACACGTTATAAAAGATCAACAAATAGGCGAACATGGGGATGGAGCGGATAAATTTCACGACGTGGCTTCCTTTCTGTTGCGACACATGAGTTTCCAAACGTTCCCGGCAACTCCGTTTTCTTCCTGCCAGGGTGTTTTTTTTCCTCCAACACTTGCGAAAAACAGGCAGCGTGCCCATATCATCCGGCAGGCCTATCCTGTGGCCGCCTGTATGGGGTACCCTATTTTCGTTTCGGATTCAAACCTTTTTATTGTGACAGAAGAGGCAGTTGCAGCCATGAGCGAGGCAGTCAACAAAGAGACAAGACAGTTCCAAACCGAGGTCCGCCAGTTGCTGGATCTGATGATCCACTCCTTGTACAGCAACAAGGAGGTGTTTCTGCGCGAGTTGATTTCCAACAGCTCTGACGCTGTTGACAAATTGCGCTTCGAGGCGTTGTCCAACCAGGGCCTCTACGAGGATGCGCCCGATCTCTCCATCCGCGTGACCTTCGACAAAGAGGCCCGTACTGTCACGATCACGGACAACGGCATCGGCATGAGCCGGGATGAGGTGATCGCCAACATTGGCACCATCGCCAAATCCGGCACGCGCGAATTTTTCAAATCCTTGACGGGCGATCAGGCCAAGGATGCCTCGTTGATCGGCCAATTTGGTGTTGGTTTCTACTCCTCTTTCATCGTTGCCGATCGGGTCACGCTGAAAACCCGCCGGGCCGGGCTGCCTGCCCAGGATGGTGTTCTGTGGAGCTCTGTCGGGGATGGTGAATACTCCCTGGAGGGCGTGGAGAAGCCAAGCCGGGGCACGGAAGTCACCTTGCATCTGCGCGAGGGGGAGGACGAATTTCTGGACGACTGGCGCTTGCGTTCCATCATCCGCAAATTTTCCGACCATGTCTCCCTGCCCATCCTGATGATCAAAAAGCCTCTCGATACCGGTGCCACGGACGACGAGAAGGCGGACGACAAGGGCGATGCCGACAAGAAAGAGCCCCAGGAACCACCGCCGCCGGAGTGGGAAACGGTCAACAAGGCCTCGGCGATCTGGACCCGGGCCAAAAGCGATATCAAGGATGAGGAGTACACGGAGTTTTACAAACACGTCTCCCACGATTTTGAAGAGCCCCTCTCCCATCTGCACGTCCGCCTGGAAGGGAAGTATGAATACACCCTTCTGCTTTATGTTCCCAAAAAGGCCCCCTTCGATCTTTGGGACCGGGAGCGAAAGCACGGGGTCAAGCTCTATGTGCGGCGCGTCTTCATCATGGATGGGGCAGAGGAGTTGATGCCCCGTTACCTGCGCTTTGTCCGGGGGATCATGGACTCGGCGGATCTGCCCCTCAACGTCTCCCGGGAGATTCTGCAAAAAAGCCCGCTGGTGGATGCCATGCGCAAAGGATCCATCGGCAAGGTCTTTGGCATGCTGGAAGAGATGGTCGAAAAAGAGCCGGAAAAGTATGCCGAATTCTGGAAAACCTTCGGCACCGTCTTCAAGGAGGGCATCGTTGAGGATTATGCCAACCGGGAGCGTATTGCCAAACTGCTGCGCTTCTCCACCACCTTCTCCGACAGCGACAAACAGGATGTCTCCCTGGCCGACTACGTCGCCCGTATGAAACCGGAGCAGGAAAAGATTTTTTACGTGAATGGCGAAAGCCACAACGCCTGCAAAAACAGCCCCCATATCGAAATTTTCCGGAAAAAGGGAATCGAGGTTCTGCTCCTCGCCGACCGGGTGGACGAGTGGATGGTCAACCATCTGCACGAGTTTGAAGGAAAACAGCTCCAAGCTGTGACCAAAGGGGAGTTGGATCTGGGTAAACTGGAAGATGAGAAAGAGAAACAATCCCATCAGGAGGTCGATGCCAACTTCAAGGATGTGGTCGAAAAGGTCAAAAAGGTTTTGGGAGAGACCGTCAAGGATGTCCGCGTCAGCCATCGCCTGACCGACTCCCCGGCCTGTCTGGTGGGTGAAACCTACGACATGACCGCCACCATGGAACGCATCCTCAAGGAAGCGGGCCAAAAAATACCCGATTCCAAGCGTATTCTCGAACTCAACCCGACCCATCCCCTGACGGCCCGCCTGCAAAAGGAACAGGATGAGACCCGGTTTGGCAACCTGAGCCAGATTTTGCACGACCAGGCTCTGCTCAGCGAGGGAGGGCAACTGGAAAACCCCGCTGATTTCGTGCGGCGTCTGAATGGGTTGTTGCTGGAGATGGCGGGGGGGTAAGTCGATCATCGTTGAGAAAGCTGGATGGATCCTCGGGAGGGAGGGTTGACCTTCCTCCCGGGGAGGTTTTGCAGGGCAATCGCTTGAAAATTTATGAAATAGGTAAGCTGATTCAAAATCCTGGGACACCACGAAACAGGAGTCCATGGCAGTGAACTACGCCATAGAGTACGATCAGGAAGCGGACGGTCGCTGGCTGGCCGAGGTGGTGGAGCTGCCCGGGGTGGTGGCTTATGGTCGGACCGAGGAGGAGGCCATCTCCCGGGTCGAAGCCCTGGCTCTGCGGGTTCTTACGGAACGCCTCGAAAATGGAGAGACCCAAGGGCGGGCATTCTCGGTTTCGTTCGCCGCCGCATGACCAGGTGGCCCGCCAGCAAGGCGCGTCTTGTGGCTCGCCAGCAAGGGCGCGTCTCGTGTTGTCCGCGCTGCTTCGTATCGGCCTGGCGGATTTGGAGAGAGGCAGGTGGTAGACCCTCGTTTGGGCAAGGGATATCCTTAAGGGGTCTATTGTCCGGGCGGAGGAAGATTGAGCACAAAATCGCGCAGATAGTTGAAGCGCTGACGATCAAAGGGCATCATGGAGCGGAATTTATCCGCTATGGATGATTCAGCCAACATCCGGGCCAGCTCTTGGCTTGAGGTTTTGCGTTCAGACTTGTTCTCTGTTGTCCAGCAACGAGCCGCCAGCAGGATGGCGTGAACCAGGAATGTTTCCCTGACGAAAAAGGTTTCCATGATTTTACGATCAATATTTTCCTGTAATCTCCTGACCCAGGGTTGATACTCAACTGGGTTAATCGGAGCCGGCGCCTCTTTTTGGCGAAGCAGTACTGCCATCAACAGGTTGGTGATCAATTTACGTTCGACATGTTGTAGAATCAGCTTGTTTTCTGTGGGATAGCCACTGGTAAGGGAGTTGGTTAACCTTTTTAAGAGGTTTTCGGTCTCTTCCAGGGGGGGGACGTTCAATTCTGGGGGGATCGCCTCTCCCCAAAAAATATGAAACATGTGGGCAGACACATTCAAAGCCAAATCTTCCGCATCAAAACGGAGTGCTGTTGTGGTGGTTGGCGGAGCCGAGGTACGGTTGAGATCCAACAGCAGACATGCCCTGGCCGTATTTAAATGATGCCGGACACGTAATAAATCCGTAACATGGTCGGCACTGCGGCGCACGGTAATGGCCCGCATATAGGCTGCTTCTCGCCCGGTAATCAGCTCGCTGTCCAGGCGCTCTGCTATGTAGTAGGCCCGTTTTGCCTGGATGTTGGCAACGGGCCAAGCTCCTTCCATGGCAAAGAGCGTCGCAAATCCCAGGGAGTAGGTGTAGTCGGAGGGATCTTCTACGTGCAAGGCATCCAGGGTTTCACGAAACTTCACCGCGTCCAGTTTTTGATCATTATGGACCCTGGTGTCGGGGAACCGAATACTATCCAAGCCTGACCAGAAAGTTCCGCACCCAATCCAAAACAAAACGCGCCAAGGCGTCATAAGAAGATTCCCGGGCAATGACCTGTGGACCACCCGATGGGCGTTGCTTCAGGCAGGCTCGCATCTCCTCTTGGGTTCGGAAGTAGAGCAGTTCGTTTTCCCAGTGGGGTGGATCCACCACCTGGCGTTCGTCGAACACGACCGGAATACAGCCGCAGGCGGCCAGTTCGGCCAACCTTTGCGTGTGGATGGTGTTGGTGGTCACGGAGAGGGCATAACGCGCCTGATTGTAGACCCGGGCCACGGCCTCCCCGTGGGGCAGCTCGCCGTGGAAAAAGGGGGCGATGCGGGGGTTGCGTTCCCAGTGGCGACCGTAGATTTCGACCTGCCACTCCAGAGCAGGCGCCAGGGCGCAGAGCCACTCCAGACAGATTTCGCGAATGACGCCGACGCCCAGATTGTCGTAAATTTTCATGAAGTCCATATTGTTTTTCCGGGCCAACGCCAGACAAAACTCCCGGTCCAGGGAACCCGTCTGCAAAAACTGCTCGCGCATGGTGTCAAGGACGGATTGAAGAGAAGGGGAGGGGGGGTGGCCGTTGTCGATGGTGGCCAGAATGTGGCTGCCGATAAAAACGACCTTGCGACGATCTTCCAGAGGTGTGGTGGGATAAAAAATATCCTGATCGACACAAAACAATTGCCGAAAAATATTTTTTGCGCCGCTGTTGCGCAAATAGCCTTCATAAGCCGGGAGGATGGCGAGGGCCAGATCCCTGGGGCGCCAGGGGAGGGGTTGGTCGCTGCGGATCTCCTCCATGGGATCCTGCCACCAGGAGACATGGAAGGTGTCGTCATGGATGTATTTGTTGTTCAGATGGTTGATGGCAAAAACGATGTGGGGCTTGAAACGATATATCTCCCGGGCCACATCCATGAAACCCAGATTTTGCATGTCATTTTCTTCAATCTGGAGGAGTACCTGGCATCCCTGTCGGGTAAAGGCCTTGGCAAGAAATTGAGAGGCGTATTGCATCACTGTCGTAAAACGGGATGCGTGCAGATAGACCCGCAAAGGGGATCCAGGGACAAAACCGGGGGGTGAGGTGCGGATGAGGTTGTACAGGCGCAGAAACTCATCCATCTTTTTTTGCATCACCCCGTCGAGGAGAGAGGATATTTTGAACGCCTGGATGATCTCGCGCGGAAGATGCGGGTCAAACGCCACGATCGAGGGAAGCCGCACCGGATGGTCCATGAACCAGACCGGGATCTGGGCCACGGGAAGCGCAATCAAGGTTTCCGGATCATCCGGCTGGCGTGTCCCGGGGTGGAAGCAGATTTGCCGCAGTTTCCAGGTGTGGTCAAAAATGATGTGGGTGGCCCGTTCCGAGACGAGTCGGGCTTTGGCGGGATCGATAAAGTAGGTGTCTTCAACCTGGGCGGGGGGTGGCGCTCCTGATGGCTCCGGGTTGGTACGGAGATGCTCCAGACATGTCAGGTGGAAACGCCGTTTGTATTCGTTGGGATTGTGCGGGGTGCTGCGGTAAAGCTCCACCAGAGCGAGATGGGCGCCCGGGTCAAGGGGATTGCTCTCCAGGGATGTTGCCAACAGTTTGAAAGTGGTTTGTTTTTCTCCGCATGCAAAAAAGAGCTGAGCGGCCTGCCGCAGAATTTCCGTATGCCGGGGTTGCCAACGCACCGCCTCCCACAGCGCCCCCATGGCGGATGATTTGTCACCCTGTTGCAGCAGGCGTTGGCCTTTGGCCAGGTAGGATCTTGCGGTGGTCTCCGGGTTTGTTGCGGACGATTTTTCGGAGCCATGCCCGGTCGTCATGAGTGTGGCCTCGCGTGACAGGCTGACTCATCAGGGGTCGGGGGAGCGGTCCCCGATCAATGAACCAGCTGATTCAGGTCAAAAATGGGCAGCAGGATGGCGATGACGATGGTCAGGACAATGCCACCCATGAACAGAATCAGAAGTGGCTCCAGAACGCCGGCCAGAACAGCCACCAGGGTTTCCACCTCTTGTTCCTGGGCATCGGCAGCTCGATTGAGCATGTTGGCCAGGTTGCCGCTGGTCTCGCCGCTGGCGATCAGGTGTATCACCAGGGGGGAAAAAACCCGGCTCTCCCCGAGGGCCTTATGCAGAGAGCCGCCTTCCCTGACTTGCCGGGCTGTATCCTGTAGTGCCTCACGCATGGGCCGGTTGTCGATCACTCGGCTGGAGATGCGCAAACCCTCCAGGACGGGGACGCCACTGCCGGTCAGAATGCCAAAGGTGCGCGTAAATTGAGCGGTGTTGATGCCGCGCACCAGGCGTGAGGTCAAGGGGAGCCGCAATAAAATCCGGTGCCAAAGCCGCTTGACGGGTTCCCGCGCCAACAGAATGCGTGACAAAAAGATCATCGCGATGAGCAAACCCACGGCCACGACACCATGGTTTCGTAAAAAATCACTCAAACGGATCATGAACCGGGTCAGAAAAGGGAGGTCTTGATTGAAATCCGCAAACACCTGGATCACCTGGGGCACCACATAGGTGAGGAGAGCCGAGGTGACAAGCAGGGCAAAAACCAGGACGATGGCTGGATAAATCATGGCCAACATCACCTTTTGCCGGAGCTTGTGGCTGTTCTCCTGAAAGACGGCCAGACGTTCCAAAACCTGCTCCAGGTGCCCGGTTTGTTCGCCGGCGCCCACAGTCTCCCGGAACATTTCGGAAAAGAGCTGCGGAAATTCCCCAAGCCCGGCAGCCAGGGAGTGCCCCTCCAAAACCTTGCCACGGATGGCCAGCATGACATTGCTGAGTCGGCGGTTGTCGGTTTGCCGGGAGACGGTGGCCAACGCCTCCTCCACTGGCAGGCCCGAGCCGGTCAGTGTCGCCAGTTGCCGGGTCGCCAACACCAGGTCGGCACGGCGCACACCTCCGCGCCCTTTTCCCTTGCGCACGGATTGCCGAACCTCTGCAACGGTCATCGGCACCAGGGATTGTTCCCGCAGGCGCTGCCGAACCTGACTGGCCGAGTCCCCTTCCAGGATTCCGCGTCGGTTGCGGCCTTTGGCGTCCAGAGCGGTGTACTCGAAAGCTCCCAAAGGTCAATCCTCCCGGGTCACCCGCACCACTTCATCGAGGGATGTCACACCCTCCCGCACCAGGCGCAGACCATCGGAACGCAAACTGCCCGAGACGTTGCGGGACAGTTCAGCCAGTTCAAGTTCTCCGGCCAATTCGTGGACCCGGCCACGCATGGCATCGTCCATCACGAGCAGTTCGTAGATTCCGGACCGGCCCTGATAACCGGTACCCGAGCAGTTTGGACACCCGACAGGTCGGTACAGGGTGACCTTGTCCTGGGGTGTGACGCCCATGATGGCACACTCCGCAGCGTTGGGCGGATGGGATTGTTTGCAACCGGGACAGAGCAGGCGCACAAGACGCTGCGCCATGACCGCCAACAAACTGGAGGAGAGCAGGAAGGACTCCACCCCCATGTCCCGCAGGCGGGTTACGGCGCCGATGGCACTGTTGGTGTGCAGGGTCGAAAGGACCAGATGCCCCGTCAAGCTGGCCTGGACGGCGATGCGGGCCGTTTCCAGGTCGCGGATCTCACCCACCATCACCACGTCCGGATCTTGCCGCAGGATGGCGCGCAAACCCCGGGCAAAGGTCAGATCCACCTTGGTGTTGACGTGGGTCTGACTGATCCCTTCCAGATTGTACTCGATGGGATCCTCGACGGTCATGATGTTGCGGGTATGATCGTTCAGCCGCTGCAACATGGCATAGAGCGAGGTGGTCTTGCCGGATCCGGTGGGTCCGGTGACCAGGATGATGCCGTTGGGCTTGCTCAGGGTATGGTCGATGGTGGCCACAGCCGATGGAATCATGCCCAACTCTTCCAGACTTAAAATGCCGGCCTTTTTATCCAGCAGGCGCAGTACCACCCGTTCGCCATGACCGGTGGGAATGGTCGAGACGCGAACATCCACGGCCCGGCCCGCAATGCGCAGAGAGATCCGCCCATCTTGGGGAAGCCGCTTTTCGGCGATATCAAGGCGAGCCATCACCTTGACGCGCGAGGCCAGCAGGGGGGCGACGGAGCGTTTGGGCTCCAGCACCTTGCGCAAGACGCCATCGACCCGAAACCGCACCACCAGGATGTCCTCGTAGGGTTCAAGGTGGATATCCGAGGCATTTCGTTTGACCGCCTCGGTCAGCAGGGCGTTGATCAGTCGAATGATGGGCGCATCATCGGCGCTCTCGGCCAAATCTTTGGGTTCCGCCAATTGTTGTGCGACCTCACCAAGATCCAGGGCACTGTCCATCTCTTCCATGTCCTGGATGGTGCGGGTCGATCCTTCTTCATACTCCAGACGCAGACGTTGATCAAAATTGTCCCGCGTTGTTGTTTCCAGGTGCAGCGGAAGGCGGAAAAAGCGGCGCAACTCGGCCAGTGTCCCGGAATGGACATCAGGGCGGCAGAGAAGATGGACCGATTGCGCAGTTTTTTCGACCAAAAGCACCCCGGATCGTTTGCAGAATGCAAACGGCAAGACCGTTTCGGTCTCCCGGGGCAAAGGGTCGGAGGCAGCCAATTCAGCCATGGGTGCGGCATCCAAACAAGTCAGTCCGCATAATCCCGGATATCCTGGCGAGATTCGGAAGGCTGTTCGACCTGAGCTGGGGGTCGGTCAGGATCCGGGGGTGTTGTGGCGATGGTGGTGTGTCTGGGGGTGGGTGGGGTGGTATAGGACGATCCGCCCGTCCTTTGGGCAGGGGCCGGTATGGCTTCGTTGCCCAGGCTCGGCGGGGGTTGCAAGGCAAGAGACGGCTGTTGGTTCCGCTGACTTGCTGCACCGCCATACCAATCGCCAGGCGACATACCGGACTGTCCCATGTATTGCTGCATATCTGGCAGGATGGGTGGGCCCTCTTCCAGGCTCATGAATCCGGTACCGGATGGCATGGCCGCCTGTCGCTCACGAATGGCCCGATACTTGTCCCGGGTCACCATGTTGCCATCGTGGGCATTGCGCAGGATGGAGGGCTTCAGAAAAACCATCAGATTGGTTTTGCCGTTGGCATTGGTCTCATAGCGGAAGAGTTGGCCCAGGATGGGAATATCTCCCAGGATGGGCACCCGGTCGTTGCTTTTTTGCTGCTTGTTGCGGATCAAACCTCCCAGAATCAACACCTGCCCATCTTCGACCATGACGGCTGTCTTGATGGAACGGGTGTTGGTAACCACGCCTTCCGCCCCTAGTGTCGGCGTGTCCTTGACATCGGAGAGCTCCTGCTGGATATCCAGGCGAATGGAGTTTCCCTCGTTGATTTGGGGGGTCACCTTCAGGATCAGGCCCACATTTTCCCGCTTGATGGTCTGGAATGGACTGGAGACAGTATTATTGGAGGTCGTATAACTGCCGGTGACGAACGGCACATTCTCGGCCACGATGATCTCGGCGGCCTCGTTGTCCATGGTCACGATGGTGGGGGTTTGCAGAATGTTGGTGGAAGTGTCACTGCGCAGGACGCGCAGCAGGGCGTTCAGATTGACAAATTGCGAACCAAAAATGGTCGAGGTGCCGCTGAGATATCCCAAACTCAGGCCACCACCGATTTTCGCCAGATTCGGCACTCCACCGGTCGAGCCGCTCAGATTGACGATGCCCTGATTGTTTTTATCGAAGTTGGTGGTCCACGTCGCCCCCTTCTGGTTGGTCGGAATCTGGTCCCACTGGACACCCAACTCGGCGGATTTGTCTGTCGTGATTTCGGCGATGATGGCCTCGACCTGGACCTGAGCGCGGCGCATGTCCAATTTTTCGATGACAGTACGCATGGTACGCAGAAGGTCGGGAGGTGCTGTGATGACGAGGGCATTGGCGCCTTCAAAGGGTTGTACATTCACGGTGCTATGGGCGGAACCGGTGGCATCACCCTTGGCTTTCTTGGCAAAATCCTCGCCGATGCTGGCCAATACCTTGACCATTGTTTCAGCCTTGGCATAGCGCAGATAGACCACCTGGGTATTGCCGATGATATCGACGGGGGTGTCCAGGTGGGCGATCAATGTGCGCAAGCGGACCCGGGTCTCTTTGTCACCGCCCAAAAGGATGCTGTTGGTTCTTTCATCGACCGCAAAACTCGGCTGGATTGCGGATGCGCCGGCGGCGCCGCCTTTGGCTGGGCCTTCCATGCTTTGCAGCACACGGAGCATGTCAACAGCCGAGGCATGTTCCAGAGGAATGACCTCCACATCCCCCGTTGAAGGGTGATCGATCCGGCGCAAAATGTGGTCCAGGCGGCCAATGGTGTTGGCATAGTCGGAAACGATGAGCAGATTGCTGCCGTCCACGGAAGAGACGAAGCCCTTGGGAGAGACCAGAGGCCGCAGTACAGGGAGCAGTTTGGCGGCGTCGACATACTTCAGGCGAAAAACGCGCACCATGGTCTCACCGCCTGGGGCGGCGGGATTTGGCTTCTGGTCATCGTTGGGCATGCTGCTGAAATTGATCTTGTTGTCGGGGATGATCTTGACAGCGCCAGCGGAAGGAACAGCGATAAAGCCATGTACTTCGAGGATCGACAGAAAGACCTGGTAGAGATCATCAGGTTCCATGGGCTGGGAGGAGACGACCGTCACCTTCCCCTTGACACTGGGATCCAGGATAAAGTTGCGTCCAGTTGCTTCCGAGACGGTCTCGATGAGTGTGCGCAGCTCGGCTCCCTGGAGGTTCAAGGTGAATTTTGCCGCCAGGGTTGGTTCGGGATACAGGGCCAGTACACCCGACAAGAACAGGATCAACCCCCATCGCCGCCATGAATCCGAAAAAATATCAAGCATATCCAGTCCGCATCGAGATGTGAAACTCATGATCAGTCAAGGGAAAGTTCGGATGTGAAACTCATGATCAATCAAGGGAAAATTCGTAAGGGATGACATGCGCTCCCCGTTTGATCCGCAGGGATATGGTACGTGCCGATGCCAGGAGCGCCATGGCCTCCATGCCCTTCAAGGGGTCCGTCATGCGCACATCGTTCACCTCGACGATGATATCACCGGGTTCCAAGCCGAATTGTTTCAAGAATCCGGGATCTCTTCCGGGCATCAGCTTGAATCCTTCAAAAGTGCCACCGTTGTAAAACGGATCGATGCGCACCATCTCCAGCACGGCTTCAGGACTGAGACGCAGCTGATCACGCAGCTTGCGCAAGAGGTCTCCAGATGGACCCTTGTTCGCAACTTCCGGTGGCTGTTTGAGGGTGCGGCTGACTTGATCCGGCGTCAAGGTGGATTTGGGCAGACGCAGCATCTCCTCACGGTTTCCATCCCGACCAAGGATGACATGATCTGTCAAAATTTCCTTGACCACCGGCCCACCGGTTATTTTTTCGCCGACCCGGTACGAACGCTCCTCCTCGGGTCCAGTTTTGATCAATGCCCGGCCTTTATTGTCCGTACCGCCCGAAAAATAGATGCCGATCAGTTGAATGCCGAGATTGGTATCGGGCAGACCCTGACTGCCGTCTCTTGTAGCCGGTGAGGAGGCTTGGCCGGAAACTCCCCCACCTTTGCCAAAAAGAGCAAGATTGGCCAGAAGATCCTGGCGTCCGACATCGCCGGAGGCTGCACCTTTGTTTCCCGCTTTATCATGCACCTTTCCGGTCGCCAGTTGCACATCGTCCCCCTGGCCACGCATCCAGCTCAACACGACACCTGACAGCGCATAGGAAATAGCCACGATGAAAAACAGGTTTAAAAGCCTGGCTGCACTGCCAAGGGACCGGGCGCGAAGCTGTTTGAAATCCCACTGCATGATGCTGGTTCCAAAAGGCATTTTTGCATTCCTTGCGCGATCCTCTATTCCAGCCGAGAGGGTACCCGCATTATCACGGGTTTGTAATCATCGCATAAATTGCGCCAGTTTCCCACCCCTGCCAGAAAAACAAAACCCTCTCCCGGCAGGGGAGAGGGGGCGATGCAAGAGTTCAGGTCAAGATGCTCTGCTGAGACAGATATGGATCAGGGGGACCAGGGGTGCCACTCATCGGGCGCTTCGGCCTTTTTGGGCAGAAGGCGGAAAAAGCGGATTCCCAGAAGATAGAGAATTCCAGCCAGAGCGACGCCACCGAGCCCAAGAAGAATTTCCACCAGACTGGGGGAGTATACAGCCGACTGACCGTCCAGAAAAATGCTGGAAATGTCATGGCCCGGGAAGAGCTGCAACGGATAGGCCTGACCAGCGATGAGGGTGTGGGCGACGAAGGCGAACTCACCCAGGATCGAAAGAGCTGCCGCAGCCATGATGCCACCGAGCGTATTGCCCGAGCGCGGATTGAACAGGATGACGAGAGGGGCCAACAGGCCGAGGGCGATCACGCCGCCCCAGTAGAGCGTACTGTAGGGACCAGCCAGGATCCAGCTTTCCACATCGTAGTAGGCTGGTGCGTAGTACTTGGTAAATTTTTCTATCACGAACAGGTAAAACACCAGCAGGGTGAAAAAGGTCAGCATGTTACGCATGCCATGGACGAGGCGCATGTCCATGGGACGGCTCGTGTAGTGGAAGGTGGCCACAAGCAGCATGAGGCAAATGGAAGTACCGGAGGTGAGCGAGACGGCGATGAAGGAGGGGGCGGTGATGGCTGAATAAAACACCTCCCGGGCATGAATGACGCCGAAGATGGAGCCGGTGCCGGTGGTCAGGATCAGACGGCCAGCGAAAGCGGCGCTGCCTGCGATCTTGACATATTTCTCATGCTCGAACATGGACCAGAGGTAGAGAAAACAGAGAACCGTGAAACCCGAGTAGAGGAAAACGTTCCAGGTGAACATGGAACGGAAATTCATGTGGATCATGGTCAGGAGAAGCCGGTCGGGCCGACCCAGATCGAGCAGCAGGACCGAGAGTCCTCCTACCAGCAACACGATGGCAAGGAAAGCGGAAAAGCGGCGGAACTGCTTGTACTGCTTGGCTGCGAAGACCGTGGCCATGGAGGCAAGATTCAGCGCACCCGAGGCCATGACCAGGAGGGAGATGGCAAACACATGGGGTGTTCCCCACACCACCTGATTGGTCATGTTGCTGACGCCGTGACCATAAACCTCCATGTAGATGAAGGCGCCGAGGCCCAGGAGAAAAAACCCACCCAGGACGCCCAGGAGGATCCAGTAGCGGAAGGATTGCCCTTCAATGGCGGTATAGTTGCTGATCATGGCGCGTCCCTACAATCCCTGATAGTGAACATGGGGTTTCAAACCCAGGTCGGCCCGGATGGTTTCGGTCCTCAGGGTTTTTACCCGTTGGGCAATCTCGGACTGCGGGTCGTTGATATCGCCAAAGATCATGGCGCCCTGACCCGAACCTTGGCAGGTTTCAACGCAGGCAGGAAGCTGACCGTCGTCTACGCGATGCACGCAGAAGGTACATTTCTCCACGACCCCTTTGGCCCGGATGGGTACACGCGGATTGCCGTCCTTGGGAAACCTGGTCGAAAAATAGACCAGAGATCGCGCCTTGTAGGGGCAGGCGATCATGCAGTAGCGACAGCCGATGCAACGGTGTTCGTCGATCAGGACAATGCCATCTTTGCGAATGAACGAGGCCAGTGTCGGGCAGACATGCACGCAGGGCGGGTTCTCGCAATGGTTGCACAACACGGGGAGCGTAAAAGGGGCGCGCCGGTGCTCCTTATCCTGCACTTCGACTTTGCGGATCCAATGTACATCCCGGGCGGGGTCACCAAAGAGGGGAACGTTGTTCTCCTTGCGGCAGGCATCGAGACAGGCCGTGCAGCCAGGGGTGCATTTGTTGACATCCACCAGCATGGCCCAGCGTTGGGAACCGGCGGCAGATGTTTCATTCGAAGGAGGGGCGGCAATCAATTGGACACCTGGCGCCAACAGGACGCCAGCGGCGACTGCGCCGCCCATTCCGAGAACCGTTCTTCTGTCCATCGTCATGGCTTCAAGTCCCTGAGGGTTGGCGGTCATTCGGGGTAGTTGTGGCACTCAAAACAATTGGGCTCCACACCTGCATAATCATGGCACCGGTCGCAAAACGCCTCCCGGTTGGGATGGCAGCTCTGGCATTGCAACAGACTCTCACTCCGCATGCGCGCCCCCTCCCGGACTGTCATGGCCTGCTTGTGTATCAGCAGATCCATATGGTTGCGCCGCATCCATTCCGTCGGACGGATGCAGGCCTTCCCCTTGGGCTTTTGCAGACGGACGCCGCCATTGGCCAAAACCAAGTCATCGGCGGCCTGCTCCCCGGCCAAGGCAGTCCCGGTCACAAGAACCGCCAACACGATCATCACCGTTCGTAGTAAAACCACATCAACCCCTCCTCATGCGCGATCACAGTTGGATCACCCGCCATGGTCCGACGACTTGGCTGCCGTGATGGGCACGGAAATGGCGGCCTTCCGGCGGTCCTTACAACCAGGCGTGAGTTCTATGCTTTTCAACCAGCTCAACGAACCCGGCATAATCAATGACCTGAACGCCTTTTATGGTGTTGGTGAGACCCCTGGCCTTGAGATCGGCGCCGATGGCATAGACGCTGTTCTTTTTGCTCAATGCCCCTTCGACCAGTTTGGATTGGGCGGTCCCCGCCGCAGCGGCGATGACGCCATCCTCCAGCAACAGGATCACATCACCAGGGAGGACAAAACGCAGGCAGCTCTCCAACGTGCTGTTCTGAAAAGGGGATTTGTTGACGGTGTGCAGCATGTTCGGTTTCCCTTCTCGTTCGGGTTCGGTCAAAAGCAGAGGATGTTGTGTTGCTCGGCCATCATGGCCGCAATCTCGGCTGTATCGATCATTTTGGGCCGAACGGGCTCTTCTGTTTCTTCATCCTCGCCGATCACGAGCAGATCCTCTTCGGTGAGTCCGCGCTCCTCCATCGACTGCTGATGGACGTAGACCTTGCTAATCTCATAGTCCACAAGCACGCCGTAGGTTTTTGCAAAACCCTTGATACCCAGATCGTCGGTGTTTTGATCAGCCTTCATGGCGTAGACGCCGTCATCCATGAAGACGACGGAGATGTCGGCATCGTAGGCCGCCATGATCAACTTGACTTCCAGACCTTCATAGACATAGATGCTGCCGTGCGGAGGTTTGCGCACGGTGAACATGATTTTTTTGACGTCGCTGGCCATCTTGCGTTCCTTTCCCGATCAGTCCCCAAACACCACCAGGCGTTCTGCCTCGATGGCCATCATGGTGAGTTGCCCCAGACCCGAAATACGCACGTTGGGAACCAGGACATCGTCCACGATGCCCCGGCGCTTGGCGGCGGCGATGCAGACGACGATATCGATCCCCTTGGCGCCCAGCTCCGACCAACGATTGGCAATGTGCCGGTCATCTTGCGGGGGTTCCATCAACTTGGTCACGTTATAGACCCCGTCGTGGTAAAAAAAGATTCCCTGGATTTCATGCCCCTTGGCCAAGACCGCCTGGATAAAGTTGTAGGCGCTGTCGGAGGCTTCATGATTATACGGACCTTCGTAGATGAGAACCGCGAGTTTCATTGCTGTCCAAACTCCTTCCGGTTGCGAGACCCGAGGGGCCGACCTTTCCTGAGTCCGTGGCGCCCCGAAACAGACGCAGCCACGACGTGAGTTCAACCCCTGCCCGAATGCTGAACATGAGGATATAACGATTTATTAATATTGGAACAAGGCTAAAAATTGCCGGAAAGAGCTTTTCAGACCTCCACACCACCACTCCGCCAGAATTGGGCCAGAAACCGGGCCCATGAAGGGGCGCCAACAGCGTGGATATGGGCATAGGAGGCCAGAATGGAGCGGTGAAGGATACCATCGTGCTGACCATCGATGCCGGTACCGCGCCGCACCCGATAGGCGAAGCGAATCCCTTTGCCGATTCGGGTGATGTGTGAGTAGTGGAACTCATGGCAGCGGACTGTTTCGCCTGGAGGTGGCCAAGTGGTCTCTCCGGTGCCTTCGATCTCCATGTAGCCGTACCCCTGAGGCCGTTTTTCCATTGTCACCTCGATGGGCAGGAGTCCGGCCATGTGGACCCCCTGATTGTCCCAGCGCAACGTTTCGGCCAGCACCATGAGTCCCCCGCATTCGGCATAGATGGGCATGCCCCGGGCAGCCGCCAGGCGCAAGGATGACATCATGCCTTGATTGGCTTCCAGGGTTTCCATGAACATTTCCGGAAAACCACCGCCGATGAAGAGGCCATCGACATGCGGCAACCCGGTGTCTTCAAGCAGATTGAAGGGAATGAGTTCCACACCTTGCTGGCGCAGGGCCGATAGATTTTCGGGATAGTAGAAATGGAAGGCTCGATCCGCGGCAAATCCGACCCGAATCCGGGAGCGGTTGGCATCTGAAGAGGGGGGGGGGAACGGAGAAGGAGCGCGCCAACTGGGGGGGGAAGTCTGTTGTGCCACCTTCAGGACGGCTTCCAGATCGACATGCCGAGCCATGTGCCCGGTGATGCGGTTGATCGTCCGCTCCAGGCCGGATCCCTCCTCGGTTGGCGTCAATCCCAGGTGGCGTTCGTGGATCACCATGGCATCGGAACGCGGCAAAACGCCCAGTATTGGCGAGGGGCAGTAACGTTCCAGGACGGTGCGCAGCCGTCCTTCCTGCCGGGAAGTGGCCACATTGTTCAGGATCAACCCCGCGATGACATCGCCACCTGGAAAATGCAGATGACCACAAACCAGGGGCGCGACGCTGCGTGCCAGATTGCGGCAATCCACCACGAGGATGACGGGGGTCTCCAGCCAGCGGGCCAAGGCGGCGCTGCAATCTCCTCCCTCTGGATCCTGCCCGTCGAAAAGGCCATGATTGCCCTCCACCAGGTTGAGGTCAGCCCCTGTGGCAGCCTGCTGAAAGAGCCCATGAATCCGGTCGCCGCCCATGATATAAAAGTCCAGATTCACGCAGGGACGACCTGTTGCTGCCGTCAACCACTTCGGATCGATAAAATCCGGGCCTTTTTTGAAGGTTTGGACGGCCAGCCCGCTCCGGGTCAACAGGGCGGAGAGACCCAGAGACAACAAGGTTTTCCCCGAACTTTTGCGGGTGGCGGAAATCATTACCCGGGGTGTGGACGATTGTTTCATGCTCTTCCTTTCGCCCCTCGCACGGCCTGCCGATGGGTCAACAGGCGATCTCGCCTGCGGGCCAACCTTTTCCCACGATTGTATCCAGGATATTCGGCTATGACCACCACGGCTGTTCTGCTCACCCAACTGGGAACCCCTGATGCCCCTACGACAACCGCCGTGCGGCGGTATTTGCGGGAATTTTTATCAGATCCTTTTGTCGTTGACGCACCTCGTCTGTTGTGGTGGCCTCTTCTGCATGGGGTGATCCTGCGGACCCGTCCGTCGCGGTCGGCAGCTCTTTATCGGCACATCTGGCGTGCGGACGGGGTTTCGCCGTTGTTGCACTACTCCCGGTTGCAACATGCGGCTGTCGCGGCATCTCTGCCGGAGAGTGTTGTGGTCACACTGGCCATGCGTTATGGCAACCCGTCCTTGGCCGAGGCACTTCGGGTGATGTTGCAGGCTCGCGTCAACCGCCTGCTGGTGTTTCCCCTCTACCCTCAATATGCCTCATCAACCACCGGCTCGACCCAGTCCGCTGTCATGAACGCCCTGGCCCCGCACCGTTTTCAACCCACGTTGCGCTTTGCCGCGCCTTTCCATGACCAGAAGCCCTACATCACAGCCTTGGCCACGCTCGTCCGGGAGCATCTGGCACAGGCAGCCCAGGCTGCGGGAGAGAATCCGCTTTTGTTGATTTCCTTCCATGGCATTCCTCAGCGTCATGTGGATGCCGGGGATCCTTACGCTGGACAGTGCCATGAAACGGCCCAGCTTCTCGCCCGGGAACTGGGTCTTCCCGCCTCCCACTGGCGTTTGGTCTTTCAGTCCCGATTTGGCCGAGAACCTTGGCTTGAGCCGGCCTTGGCAACAGAACTGGCCCAACTGCCGGGCGAGGGTATTCGTTCGGTGGTGGTGGTTTGTCCCGGTTTTGTGGCGGACTGTCTGGAAACCCTCGAAGAGATCGACGGACAGGGCCGGGATATCTTCATGCGGGCCGGGGGGCGGGCGTTCCACTATATCCCCTGCCTGAACGACCACCCTCCTTGGCTCGATGCCCTGGCGGGATTGGTCAGCAACGAACTTGCCGGGTGGCCATGCAGGCATGGGCCGAATGTTTGACTTTTTGTAACCACTCACTACCCGGCAACGAATGGGGGGCCAGGGGGGGGTGGCTTCCTGGCAGGGCCTGAGACGGTGTCTTGATGGGGTCCGGGGCGAAGCCATGACAAAGGCTTTCATATCCAGGCTTTTCTTGCAAGGGTGGTGAATCGTTATGTCATGTCTCCCGTTCAGAGCGCGACATCGGCGCCGTGTTTCAAGAGCAAAGTTACGATCTCCCGGTGATCGTTGTGCAGGGCCGCCGACAGGGCCGTGCGTCCCCATTGGTCTCGGAGGTTGATTTCTGCGCCACGCTGGATCAACTCTTCGACAAGATCGACCCGCCCGGCCTCGGCGGCATGAATAAGGGCCGTGTGTCCGAGAAAATCCTGCTGGTGTGCCTGATTCGGCTCCAACAGAATTCGCATGGCGGGCAAACTGATCGGGGTTCCGCTGGTGACCGAGGGAGTGTTCTCGGTTCCGTTGTTCCAACCATCCACGTTGGAGTTGGACGGCATGGCCACCATGCTGGAAACCACCAGCCCGGTCGCAATCATGGAAAGCTCGGAGATTTTCATCCCGTTCCCCTTTCCTTCGTAGGGAGTCTCTGCCTCAATGCCGGCTGGGGCGTTCAGGTGTGACGCCAAACCGGCTCCGAAGGGGGATATAGAAAATCCGTGCCAGGATAAAGAAAAAAAACTCGTCTATTTTCAAAAACGTAAGAACTTCATCCCGGATGAGGAGACGCACGCTTTTTCGCAGGAGGAAAATTCTGCCGGAAGATTTTGCCGATACGGAGCTGATCAGCTTCTTTGGGATCGCTTGTGCTCGTGAATCAGCCAAACGGCAAAGGTTTGCAAGGCGCCACGCAGCTCCCGCGCTTGCGGCGTGGCTGCAACCGTCGCCGGATCCATCTCCACATTGTAGTCTGTGGCCAGATTTTGGATCAGTTCGCGCAGGGTGTTGTCGAGAGTTGCCTGTGTTTGCTGGAGAATTTCATCAATACCGCAGGTCATGGGGCACTCCTCGGTCAGGGAGCATTTGAACCGCAAGGTTGAACAGAGGAGAGCAGACACCGACCCCTTCCGCAAGTCAAGGTTCTGCGTCTGGTCCGGAAACGTTTTGTGCTGATTTCTCTTGATCGCAACCATGGGGCACCCTTCACAAGCAGTTTGAGCAGCGCCAAATGGCTTCAGGTTGACTGGCGGGCATCCTGGAGGAAGTACTCCCCATTGACCTGAATGGTCTCATGAGAGTACCGTCCTGCGCATGCCGGATAGGCCAGATTGGTATCGCTTCAAGGGTGCGGGAGTGGGGTTGGCATGAAGGGTGATGCGGCGCAAAAACCTGGATGGCGGTGGCAGGGGGCTGTTGCTTCCATCGGTGTGGTTTTTGGCGATATCGGTACGAGTCCGCTCTACGCTGTCCAGGAGGCCCTTGGTGGCCATGGCATGGCGATACCCACACCGGAGAACGTGCTGGGTGTGGTGTCGCTCATCATCTGGTCGTTGGTCGTTGTCCTGACCCTGAAATACCAGTTTTTCATCATGCGGGCTGACAGTCAGGGTGAGGGGGGAACCCTGGCCTTGACGACCCTGGCCATGAAGTGCGTCGTGAACTCCCCGAAATTCCGAAAAATTGTTTTTGGCGTCGGCATGTTCGGGGTGGCGCTCTTTTTTGGCGATGGGGTCATCACGCCAGCCATCTCTGTCTTGAGTGCCGTGGAGGGGTTGGAGGTGGCGGCGCCGGGCTTGAAGCCTTACGTGATTCCAATCACCTTGTCGGTGTTGTTTATGCTTTTTTTCTTTCAGCACAAGGGGACGTCGAAGGTAGGTGCCTTGTTTGGACCGATCATGTGCACCTGGTTTGCGACGCTGGCGCTTCTGGGTGTGGTCAATATCGTTGGTCAACCCATGATTTTGCAAGCTTTGCTGCCCTGGAACGGGCTTCTCTTCCTGGTGACGCAGGGGGGGCATGCCCTGGCTGTGATGGGCATGGTCTTCCTGGCTGTGACGGGGGCTGAAGCCCTGTACGCCGACATGGGGCACTTTGGCAGGAAGACCATCAACCAGGCTTGGCTTTTCTACGTTTTTCCGGCCTTGGCGCTGAATTATCTGGGCCAGGGCGCCCTGATTTTAAGTGACCCCGGAGCGGCTTCGCAGTCGTTTTACCTTTTGGCGCCATCCTGGGGTCTCTATCCCTTGGTGATCCTGGCAACCATGGCCACAGTCATCGCCTCGCAGGCGGTCATCTCTGGCGCCTTCTCTGCCGGACAGCAAGCCATGCAGCTTGGACTGTTGCCGCGCTTGACCGTGATCCACACGTCGGATCGGGAAAAGGGCCAGATTTATATTCCCGCCATCAACTGGACCCTGATGGTGACCGTGATGATGGTGGTGGTTGGTTTCCAAAGTTCCTCCAACCTCGCCTCGGCCTATGGCATCGCGGTGACCGGAGATATGCTTGCCGAGAGTTTTCTTGCCTTCGGTATTGTCCTGCGTGTCATGTACTCCTGGAGTTGGCCACGTACCATTCTGCTCATGGGCTTTTTTTTCACCATCGATCTTGTGTTTTTCTCGGCCAACGTGATCAAAATCATTGACGGTGGGTGGTTCCCTCTGGCCATGGGTGGGGTGATCTATTTCCTGATGTCCACCTGGAGTCAGGGGCGGGCGATCACCGAACGGGCGGTACGGTCGGAGAGCATACCTCTTGTGCCGTTTTTGCGGGGGTTTGAGAAGGAGAGCCCCATTTGGGTTCCGGGGATCGCCATCTTCATGACCTCCAACCCGGATCTGACGCCGATGCCTCTGGTGCAGATCATGAGCAAGTTCGGCTCTTTGCGTGAAACAGTCATCATCCTTGTCGTGCGCAATGCCCCGACTCCCTACGTTGACGCCAAGGAGCGGCTGAGTGTGACTCCCCTGACCGAACGTTTTTATCGGGTCGTTGTCCATTTTGGCTTCATGGAGAAGCCGGACCTCCCCTTGGCCATGCAGCCACTTAAACTGGGCAATGTACCCTTTGCCCTGGAGGATGCCACGTTTTTTCTGGGCAAGGCGACGTTCGTTCCGGGCCAAAAGCCGGCCATGGCCAGTTGGCGGCTTCGCCTCTTTCTCAGTTTGACCAACACTGCCGAAAGCCCGTCATCCTTTTTCAGCTTGCCTCCACAGCAGGTTATGGACATTGGTACCCGTATCATTTTATGATCCCGTCAACCAGTTCAGGAGCAGGGGAGGGGTGAGCGTCATGGCGAAGATTTTGGCCATCGCCAACCAGAAGGGTGGGGTCGGTAAAACGTCCACGGCGGTCAATCTTGGAGCGGCTTTCGCCGACAGCGGTCGCAAGGTTTTGCTCGTGGATCTGGATCCTCAGGGCAATGCCACCACGGCGTTCGGCATCGACAATCGCGAGGGTCGGAATTCGATCTATCATGTTCTGGTCGGTTCCTGTTCCATGAGCGAAGCCGTGACCGTGCCTTTTCCGCCTTACCCCCACATCATTCCGGCGACGCCTGACCTCAGTGGCGCCGAGGTGGAGCTGGTCAGCGAAATCGGGCGCGAATACCGCCTTCAGGAAGGTTTGGGGGAGGCCTTGGACGCCTACGACCTGGTTCTGATCGATTGTCCCCCCTCCCTGGGGCTGCTGACGGTCAATGCGCTGGTCATGGCCGATACCATCCTGATTCCCATGCCTTGTGAGTTTCTGCCCATGGTCGGGTTGAATCAGTTGCTCCAGATCATCGAAATCGTTCGCCGTCGTCTCAATCCCAAACTGACCGTCGAGGGCATTCTTTTCACCATGTACGATGGCCGTTCCAACTTGACGCGACAGGTGGCCGAGGAGGTCCGTAAATTTTTTCCGGACAAGGTGTTCCGCACCATGATTCCCCGCAATGTACGCATTGGCGAGTCGCAGAGTCATGGCAAGCCCGCCGTATGGTTCGATCGGCTGGCCAAGGGATCCCTTGCCTACACCGAACTGGCAGCCGAACTCTCTACAGGCATGTTTTTGCACGACTCCACCCGCCAGGGGTTGCAGTGACCATGCTGTGGATCGTCCTGGTGAACTGAACAAATCGAAGAGTGAGCGGATATCATGGCACAATCCAAATGGATCATCGATGTAGACGAAAAAAGCTTTGCGGCGTTGGTCTTGGATGGTTCCCACGATACGCCGGTTCTTGTGGATTTTTGGGCGCCATGGTGCGGACCCTGCCGGACCTTGGGGCCGACCCTGGAAAAATTGGTCAACGCCATGAATGGTGGGGTGGTGCTGGCCAAGATCAACTCCGACCAGAACCCCCGCCTGGGCAAGGAGTATGGTATCCAGGGTATTCCGGCGGTGCTGCTCTTTGTCGAAGGGCAGGTGGTGGACCGGTTTACGGGCGCCTTGCCGGAGTCGGCGATTCGGAAGTTTTTGGATAAATCGCTCCCCTCGGTGGCGGAAAAGTTGGCGATCCAGGGGATTCAGCTGGCCCGCAGGGGCGATTTCAAAGGGGCAAAGGCCCAATTCAAGGCAGCCTTGGAGAAGGATCCCCGTCATACGAATGCCATTCTCGGTTTGGCGCAGGTCCACATGGCGCTCGGCAAAAACGAAGAGGCCCGGGCGATTTTGGGCAACCTCGCCCCGCAGGAGGCCGAACGCCCGGAAGCCAAAACCATTCTGGCCCGGCTGACCTTCCAGGATGATGGCGCGGATATCGGCAAGCTGCAAAAAAAAGTCCAGGCAAATCCGAGAGATCTTTCGGCACGGTTGGAGTTGGGACGGGCTTTGATTGCTCAACAGCAATACGAGCCCGGCATGGACCAGTTTTTGGAAGTGATCAAGCGCGACCGGACCTTCCAGGAAGAAGCCGGACGCAAGGCCCTGTTGCAGGCCTTTGATATGCTTGGCGTGACCAACCCATTGGTGCGAACCTATCGCTCCAAACTCTCGACCATCCTGTTTTCGTGATGGGGGCAGGGCCATAAGCGCTTCCGGCGTTAACGCATCGGGATGGGGATGCCGGCCCGCTTGGCGATTTCCCGGGAGAGCTTCGCAAAATCCTTGAAGGTCTCCAGGACTGCATAGGTGTGTGAGCCCAGGGCGCCGTCGGCTGGTTTAAGGTGGAAAATCGGCTTGCGCGCCTCCTGGGCCATGGGCATCAGGCTCCGATAGTGTTTGAGCAGGGCGAAGCAATGGGGGTCGTTGGCGACGACGGCCTCGTTGGCGTCGGGTTCGTCCAGAACATATTTCCGATAATGGCTTGGTATGCGGCTGATCCATTTGTTGTAGGATTTGACCGGGCGGTCGAAACGCAGGGAGTGTTGCATGACGACGTAGCCCAGCGGATTCATCTCACCCTTGGGCAGGTCCATGCGGGAGTTCGGATTGCGGGCCAGCCGGTCGGTCCACCCCTGTCGCCAATCCCGCAGGGTGGGCCCCAGATTGCGAAGGCCTTGCAGGGAAAAAAGATCCGGCCCCAGGGGAACGACCAGATAATCCGAGGCGATGAAGGCGGCCCGGTTGATGGCGCCCAGGTTTGGTCCGAGATCCCCAGAATCACGTTGGCCCGGTGAACTGCCGCCCCTTTCTGCAATATGCGCCAGAAGGCCGAGGTGACGCGGAATGCCCGCTCCTGACTGCTGTCCTTGTCCATGCATTTGGGCCAGACCTGGGAGAGTTCGTTCTCAAAGGCGGACAAGGCCATGTCGCCGGGGATCAAAGCCAATCCTTCACCAATTTGTTCAAGAGCTGGTTCGGATATGTCGCCGGTACCGCGCTGTAAAGGGCGGATGCTGCCGAAAATGGTGGAGCGGTTCTGATCCTCGTTCATGGGCCAAAGCCGTTCCATCCGTTCATCATCCAAAAAAGCTGCGGATAGATTGCCCTGAGGATCCAAATCGGCAGCCACCACATGCAGACCGAGTTCGGACATCATCCATGCGGTATGGTAGACCAGGGAGGTCTTGCCGACGCCCCCTTTGTTATTGAAAAACGTCATGACGGGGACGCTCATGATCTTTTCCTCAGGATGACTGCCACATGGGCATCTTCCACCAGAAACTCGGGAGGGGGATTGCCATTTTTTTTCCATCGCCTTCCGGGTCAGGCTGATCCCGTAACCAAATTGTTGGACATAGCCCAGCTCCTTGAGCACCGCCGCCAGGTTTGGGTTGCGATAATCATATGCCCCGGGTTTGCCAAAATTTTCCTGGGTGACCTGACCAAACGGTCCGCCGGGACTGCATATCTCGACCCGGTTTTTGAACCAATAGACGCGCATGGGGGCATGGGTATGCTCATACGAGCGGTGCAGAATGGCATTACGCACGATTTGTTGCAGGGCCACCAGAGGGTAGTCCGGTTGCCGGCTTTCCACCGGGCCAGAGGTGATGTCCACGCAATCGGAGAAAACAAGTCGCTATTCACCACTCTTTCAAGAAAAGCCCGTACATGAAAGCCTTTGTCGAGGCCTCGCCCCGAACCCCAACAGGGCGCCGCCCTGAACAAAGCCAGGGAGCCAGCCCCCTGGACCCCGATGCGTTGCCGGGTTCCGAGTGGTTACCCTGAATCAGCTTTTCGGCACCTGGCGAAGTTTTGGCGGGGTTGGGGTGGATCCCCCATTTACGGTGGCTGAAGTGATGATCATGGCCTGAAAGGTGCGAAGCAGTGACGAATTGTCAATAATATGAAGAGGTTTTTTCAGAGGTGAATGCCAAAGTTTTTTTTCGCGGCTTTGCCCTGGACCCCACCAGGCGGAAGGGCGCAGCCCTTCCGCCTGGACCTCCATCTCAGTGTTTCAACCGATTTTACGGTTGGCCGCTCCCGTTTTTTTCAACAACGGGCTTGGCTGACTTGCAGCAGGTGAGAGAATACCCCGATAAAACGAATTGCCATGGGCCAGCTTGCTTGAGACCAGAACGGCATCGGCCTCGGGAGTGTTGAGGGCCACCAGATCACGAATGAATGCCACCATGTCTTCCGGCGCCGGATAGTTGACCTGCTGCCAGATGGGAACCTTGTGGTAGCCGGCATAACCATGATCATGCATGATCCGGTCCATCCATTTTTTGAGCTGTCCCGCGCAATACTGGACATCAGCCTGATATCCGCCACCGATATTGACATGGTGCCCTTCAAAATGGACATGGACTGAGGCGGCCAGAGGGTGCAGTGTACTTCCTGTGACCGCGTTGCCGTTGCAATCCGTGGCCGAGACAACGAGGTCAAACCCATAGACACCTTCATCCGGAACATTGGTCAATTGAAGGGTCTGTCCGGAGATGAGATAGGTGACATGCACGGTCTGCTGTAGGGATGTTCCACCGGTTGCCAAAGGGAAAGGATAGTGTGTCAGCATCTGCGGAATGGCGATGGTTCCGTTATTGCCGACCAGTGGGAAGGTTGTCCCATTGGAGTCGATGGCGAAGTGTGGGGTCAGGGGTTGCGTGACCAGGGTGCCCGACAGGTGGTAGGTTCCTTTTTGTTCCAGGGCATACTCGGTATAGGGGTAATCCTTGGCTGTGGGCAGGCACCAGATCTGGGTGTGAAAAATGCCGGAACTGAGCGCATTGGCGTGGGTGGTTGTGACTGAACCCGACAGGGAGAGATGGGGGGAGTCGGTCGCAGAAGCCGTGAAAAGCGGCACGGTACCCTGGAGATTGATCCCTTCTGTGGTGGTGTTGATGGCATTGAAATGAATTTGGGGGAGACCTCCCACATTGATTCCTGGCAAGGTACTGCCAAAGGCATTCTGGATCGCATCTCCGGCCAGGCTGTTGGCGATCCCCTCGGCGATGGGGCCAACTGCGGCGGCAATGGCAATGCCAATGGGTCCGAGAATCACCCCAGCCACCAGCCAACAATACCAGTCGACCGATACATCGATATTGGGTTGGTCCATGGTCAGATTGGGCTGGATCGTTGCACCGACGAGCGATAAAACGAGCGAACCGTGAAAAGTTCCGGTTGCTTCGTAACAAAAGACGGATTTGGAAACCGACCCGTTGATGGCGATATGACCGTTGGCAAAGCTGTCCGCCAGCTGGTTGATGGTGACCCCCTGGGTGTCGAACCCGGGTGAGGAACCGCAGGTCAAAGGCATGTGGGCCGCATCGGTGCCCAATCGGGTCATGACCGCCGGGCAGAACACCAGGGAGTGGAACGCATCCGGCGAAATGCTGATGCAGGCGCCATCGCTGGCTGCGGTGATCGCCGTTTTGGTTTTGTCGAGAACATTGCCACTACCCATTTTGTTTTTGAGCAGAATACCATAGAACACCAAGGCTTGTTTATGGCGGTTGGCGTTGGCCAGGCAGTGCATGTCCAGCTTGGCGAACCGCAGGGCTGGCACCAAAGAACCATCGTGGTTGGGATCGACCTGGAAACCCAGGGGAATATTGGGCGCCGGCATGCCATGGATGAAATCGGTCAGAAAGTCATGGGTGAGGGTATTGAAGAGAGCCGGGGTGATGGGCGTTCCATTCAGGTCGTGAATGATTTCCTGGTTTGTTGCCGCACTCCAGTTGATGGCCACTACGGCGTGCGCCAGGTCGACCATTACCTGTTTGGTGTTGTAGTTAGCCTGGGTCAGTCGAATCACCATGGTGACGGTGAGCGAACCGGCCAGAGGGCAGATGGTGAGTGCAACCGGTGCGGTGACGACAACCGATCCACGATCAAAAGCCAGGGTCAGGGTGACCATGTTCCCCTCTTTGAGGTCAAGGAGAAGATCCTTGATCACCAGATGGGCTGAGCCGTTCACTCCGTTGCCAGCCAGGGGGATGCTTATCTCGAATGGTGGCACCATGGGCTCTCCGCCCAACAGCAGGTTGTTCATCAACAGCTTTCTGACCGTGTCGTTGGAGAGTTCGGCAACCAGATCATAACCTGCGAGCAAGCTCATTATTTTTCCCCCCGATTGAAGAGCCCACGGACGTGAAATGTCACATTTTGTTTACTGTTGGAGTTTTTCAAGGCCCGGTAGGGCACATCGGAGAGGCCACAGAGTTGTGGCTCGCGCTGTTTGATCTCGGCGATGGCCTTTTCCGACAGATCCACCCCGATATCCTTGAGGAGCTGAAAGGGATGGATCAGAAACAATTGTCCCCCGTTGGGCTTCTGTCCGATCCGGGCGACGATCTCTTTCTCGTGTTCCATGAGTTCGGCAAACGAATTGGCCTGAATGCGGGTTGTCACCGTGGCGCTGCCCCGGCTGCTTCCTGTTGTTGGCATGGTTATCTCCTCAACTGCCTGGTAACAATCTTGATAATTGAAGATCATGATGATTATTGTATCTATCATGAAACGAAATTTGGCTTGTACAATAAGGGTGTCATGCGACCCGTGCAAGCGATAATCATGTTATTAATTAAAAATTGTAAACAAAATTAATTATAAAGGAATATCCTGAAGGAACGATTTCAGTTTTAATAAATTTAAAGTTAGACATTGTATATTTGTGTAATTATGAAAGATTGAATTACAATTTTAATAATATTTTTTTGCATTCACCCTCCAAAGACAGAATGAAAGGGTGGATTGGAGGTCCGGAATTTTTTTGGAGCTTTCTGCCCTTTCCAGAATCCGGCATTTGCAGGCTGCTGAAAATGGCCTCCGACGCGCCCTTTCCGAGACCTCTGGATTGGGACGTTCGACTGAGACAGTCAACGAAGCAGACGCTTGATCTGGAATCGGAATAAGGTTCTGCCAGGGAGTCAGCCCCTTGACCCGGATGCGTGGCCGGGTGGTGAATAGTGACGAAAATATTTCTTAACCTCGTGGGCCGTTCTGTCGATGAGTCAAACAAGCCACGAGTGCGGGCTGACTCGGTAAAAATGATCAGCCTACCTCCGCCAGGGAAGGTATTCGGGTTGTTGACCGAAATAGAGTGCAGGAGGTTACGAAATGGAGATTACCCATCTGCAAGGCAATCTGGCTTTGCAAAACAGTCGATTCGATGTGGGCAACCAAGATGGAGAGCAGGCGACGGTCCGTGCGGACGATGCCGGGCGCTCTGCGTGGAAGGAACCGGCAGCAACCCTTTCCATGCGTGATGCCGGAAAAGCTGTCTCGGATGCCGCTTCCAAACTGCCGCCTTCATTGAAGGGGGCCGGTGACAGCGCTGGGGGTGTGTCGGTGGATAAAACACTGCCACCGATTTTGCGGGGTGCTCAAAAAGGTGCCGGGGGCAACGTCGCTCCGGCCAAACCGGTGCAGGATGGGGTGCTGCGCCCCTTGAACGAGAAGGCGACGCCGGATGCCGGTCAAGCGCCTGCCGCCAACGATCAGTTGGACCTTCAGGCCAAATCCGAGCCGGTGATGCGGGCCATCAAGGAGAAAGTCAACAATCTTTTCAAGGTCTATCCGAACGGTGGTTCCGAGCGGCACGCCGAAAAGGTTCCTTCGCACGCCAAGTCGGCTCCAAAGGTCGTGCCGGGCCTTATGTCGCAGAAGAAGACTGTTTCGGTGGATATGTATGCCTGACCAGTCTTGAAATGCCCTGGTCTCTGCGGAGATGGGGAGTGTGCAAGGTTGAGGGCCGGGACTCTTGGGGTTTCGGCCTTTTTTTTGGTCCATGGACCATGGTGGATCTCTGGCTACCGATGCGTCGCCGGGTGGTGATTGGTTGCAAAATGTGTGGATGAGCGCAGTTGCAAAAAATCGGCGGGATTTTGAGGATTGTTGTCAACTTGTGACGCAACCAGGCCGATAAGAGTCTCAAGACACGGGTATGGGCTGGCTCTGTAAAAATGAACAGCCTACCTCCAGCCAGGGATGGGAATTCGGGATGATACCCGATTCAGAAGCAGGGGGTTATTGTTATGGAAATCACCAGCATGCAAGTCGGTGCCACTTTTCGGATGGAGCAAAGTGCGCAGCCTCAGGAGACGGTTGGTAAGGAAGCGGACCAGAATGGGGTTGCGGTGCGTCCGGATCGTCAGGGTTCTTCCTATCCGGTGCAAAAGGATACGGTTGACTTCTCCAAGGTAGATGCCTTGCCGCTGGATAAGGGGCAGGGCGTTCGGGATAGCCAAGCGCTGCCTCCGCCTCCGCTGCGGAAGGGGACCGAGGAGCAGGCAGATGTTGCCCAGAAGGGTGTTGCCTCCGCGTCCAAGCCGGTTCGGGATGGCATTCTGCGGCCCTGGGATGACGCCTCGGCTGGCCAGATCCAGATTCCAGGGGTTGCTACCGACAAGGGAAACAAGGGACAGGTTGACGTTCAAACCAAGGCGGAGCCTGTGGTCAAGGCGATCAAGGAGAAGGTCGAGAATCTCTTCAAAATCTACCCCAACGGCGGGCAAAATCGCGAGGAGAAGGTCGATGTTCCGGCTGCCAGGTCGTTACGTGGAGGCGCAACGCCGGCACTGGCCCAGAAGCAGGCCGTTTCTGTAAATCTGTATGCCTGACAGCGTACTGCGCGGGGATAGGTGAACAGGTTGCTTGTCGGCAGGGTGTAACCAGGCAGCGAGGCCGGAGCCGTTTTGGTTCCGGCCTTTTTGTTTGTCGTTGCAGGCCTGGGTCATATATCGCGAGATTGATCGGCTGTCGCCAACCGGGCGCATGCCGGGAGGGGGAGGGGACATGCCGAATGATTCACCTCAGACGACCCAATGCCGTTTGGAAGCAGCCGGGGCGGGAGAGTTGGACTCCTCCTTTCCGGATTTTTTTGCCGGTAGGGAGTCTGTTTTGGGCTCGAATTTAAGACAGGTCAAGCCAGAGGCGGACCGAACCTCATGGGATGGCAGAAACCGGCTCTTGAAGCCCATCACAGTACACCCCCTGGGAAATCCAGCATCCCAGGTGATCCGAAAATGCTTGCAGGTCAGGCAGTCGGCGGGTTGCTCCTCATGGGAGGAGTGCGATTTTTTGGACATGACCATCTCCCCCTTTCAGCACCATTTCAAAAAAAGCCTGGATATGAAAGTCTTTGTCAGGGCTTCGCCCCGAACCTCACCAGGACGCTGTTCTGGACCTGCCAGGGAGCCAGCCCCCTGGACTCCGATTCGTTGCCAAGTGGTGAATAGTGACAAGCAATGATCTATGAAGCAATTTTCAAGCCAAGTCACCACCAGCATTTTGGGTAGCGTCGGTTGGCCGGAATATTGTTCACCAGAAGGGCGACCAAGAGCATCAGCAGAGCTCCCAATCCTGCCGGGATCATGGCATAGAAATAACCTTGGGCGTGGATGTGTTCGGAGCCGATGACGGCAATCAGGGCTGTGGCGCCACCGGGGGGGTGCAGGGTGCGGGTCATCTGCATGGCCACGATGGCCAAAGAGACCGCCAGGGCTCCGGCCAGCCAAGGTTCCGCACCGAAAAGCCGGAACACGGTGACGCCTATCACAGCGGAAATGACGTGACCGCCCAGCAGATTGCGGGGTTGGGCCAGGGGCGAATCGATGGCACCATGGATCAGGACGGCGGACGCCCCAAAAGAGCCGATGATCAGGACCAGATCCTGAGGGGCCATCACGCTTTGATGGAGATGGCCAACCAGAGCGATACCCAAAAAAGAACCAAGCCAGGACCAAAACATTTCCCGGGGTGGGACGGGGCCGACCTTGATGCCAGAGCCGAGCATTTTATAAAAATAACCGCGGACGAATCCCACACCTCGACCTCCTGGCTGACCGACCGGATCCAAGACCCACTCACGAAGGGTGTCAGAATGAGACCATGGCGCCGGCGCAGCAAGGTGTGATGATCATCGATCAGGCGCGAATGTTGACAAACTTCGCTCGCTCGTTTGCGGTCTCTTCGGAATCCCCTTGGCGGGTATTCTTACGGTATTGGCTCAGAGCAGCGGGGACATTTCTGATCAGCCGCCGACCGGCAAAGAGCGGGGAAGCGAGGACAGCCACCTCATCGGCAGGCACATCGACCTCTGGATCTGGCGGGGAGGATTGACTGGCCGGATCGCGATGTTGCCGCCGGGGAGGGTCGTTCACATCACGCTGGCGGGGTTTGGGCTGCCAGACGACGGCGTCCTTTTGGGATGACTGTTGTGCCTGGGGCGGTGTGGCACCAGGCACGAAACGGGTCTCCAACTGTTCCGCATTGTTGGTACGGGCTTGATGCACGGCCACCTGCAGGTTGGTTTGCTCCTGTAGAGGTGGCGTCGATCCATGGACAAAAGTGCTGGGAATGGCGTTCAACATGGCAAGAATCCCGGACGAGTCTCATGTCAATCGAGTCGTTTGCCCGCACTTTGCGATACACCGACAAGACCCGGAACGATGATCGCACGGAGCGAGGGTTACTTCAAGCACTATTTCCGGGGTGGCGAGGGTCGGTGCATTTGAAATGGCGTGCTTGCGATTGCCCTGCTTGACATCCTCACGGACCTTCCCTACCATCGGCCCATGATCGTCATCCGCCTGTCTCTCAGCCTGCGACTTTGTGGCACCCTTTTGGGCGCCAACGGGGGTTTGCGGTTTGTGGAGGCAGCACGGTAGGGTTTTTGCGACACCGAGCGATTTTCCAGAGGCCATGCCCCCCCCCGGGGGACATGGCCTTTTTGTTTGTCCATGGCCGAGGAGATTGTTCATGCCTGCATGTCATTGTTTGTTGCGACTTCCCATCGGCCGCTGCGGCAAATTGTCGTGGCGCGTCAGCGGCCTCGTTGCAACCATGTCCCATGACCTCAATCCACCACGGAGAGTTGCTCGATGTTGACCCAAGCCAGTCGCAAATACCAACCCGCTCCACCCATCCCCATGGCCATACGGCAATGGCCAGCCAACATCATCACGCAAGCCCCCCGCTGGTGCAGCATTGACCTGCGGGATGGAAACCAGGCCCTGGCTACGCCCATGCGTCCGGCCCACAAGGCCAGCATGTATCATATGCTGATCAAGATGGGATTTCGGGAGATCGAGGCTGGATTTCCAGCCGCTTCCCAGGATGATTTCGATTTTATCCGCCATCTGGTCGACGTGGCCACCGATGCCGAGGCGATCCAGGTGCTCACCTCGGCCCGGAGTGAGCACATCCAACGCACCTTTGCCGCCTTGCAGGGCATGCCGCGTGCGGTGGTCCATTTTTACATCTCGACTTCCCCACAACAGCGGCGATTGGTGTTTGGGGTGGATGAAGCGACCCTGATCCAACGCGCCATTGCTGCTGCCGATATCATCCGCTCCCTGGCTGAACGGCAACCTGACACCCAATGGAGCTTTGAATTTACCCCGGAGAGCTTCACTGCCACTGAACCGGAGTTTGCGTTGGCTATTTGTGAGGCTGTCATCAAGGTTTGGGAACCCACACCGGAACATAAGGTCATCCTCAACCTCCCGGCCACGGTCGAGGTTGCCTCACCTAACCGCTATGCCGACCAGATTGAATGGTTTGGCAATCACATCTCCCGACGGGATGCCGTGGTGCTCTCCATCCACCCCCACAATGACCGAGGATGTGCCGTGGCAGCCGCCGAACTTGCCTTGTTGGCAGGAGCGGAACGGGTCGAGGGATCCCTGTTCGGCAACGGTGAACGCACCGGCAATCTGGATCTGGTTACCCTGGCCATGAATCTGCACAGTCAGGGAATCGCCACCGGGCTGGATTTTTCCAACATGCCGGAGATCGCAGCATGTTATCAGGCCTGCACCCGGCAGGAGGTCACCCCCCGGCACCCCTATGTCGGCGAGTTGGTTTTTACAGCCTTCTCCGGCTCCCACCAAGACGCCATCCGCAAGGGACTGGCTGCCTATCGACCGGAAAATATTTGGGATGTGCCTTATCTCCCCGTCGATCCCCGGGATCTGGGATTCGATCTCTCCAGAATCGTTCGGGTCAACAGCCAGTCCGGCAAGGCAGGTGCGGCATTTTTACTGGAACAGGCCATGGGTATCATCCTGCCCCGCTGGTTGGAACCGGAGTTTGCCAGTGAGGTACAACGGGCCACCGACCAGAGTGGCCAAGAGTTGACGGGGCCGGAAGTTGCGGAACTCTTCGCGCAAACCCTGTTGCACCCCGTCGACGATGTGGTGTTGAACAGTTACCGCTTGTCACGGCATGGTTGGTGTCAAATCCACCTGCAACTGACCGTACACGGTGTTGCCAAAGAGATTCAGGGGGAGGGCAATGGTCCGATCGATGCAGCCTGCCATGCCTTGCCTGGTCCTTGGCAGGTGCAACGCTATGAAGAACATGCCCTGGATACAGGCAGTCACGCCCGTGCCATCTCCTTCATGGCCCTGAAAAGCGATGTCGGCCCCTGTACTGTTTGGTCTGGAGCCGGCATCCACGAGGATATCGTGGCCGCATCCCTCAACGCCCTGGTAGTGGCCATCAACCGATCTCTTACCGCCCAGGATCTAACGACCCGGGAGGCCATCCTGGCCCGATGGTGAGAAATCTCCGTTCGGGCTTATCTTGCCCGTAACCATTCACCACCCGCCAACGAATCGGGGTCCAGGGGGCTGGCTCCCTGGCTTTGTCCAGGGCAGCGCCCTGGTGGGGTTCGGGGCGAAGACCTGACAAAGGCTTTCGTGCTCTCAGGGCGAGCGGGAGGTTTTGGTGCCGGCCAAGCCGAAGTAGGGAGCAGAGGTTTTTTTCCTCTTCGACAGCCCCCTGGCATCCAGTTGTGGCGGACCTCACAGGAAAACATCGTCGATCGACTTGGCCTCCAAAATGTTTTCCATCCACCGCCTGATGGCTTCCAGGTCGGCATTGGCCAATTTGCTGTGGACCCACTCCGGTACGGACTGGAAGCGGCGTTCAACGAGCCGGAGCAAGGATCGCGTCTCCCCGTCGCGAAGGCCCTCTTGTCTACCCTCTTGTCTGCCTTTCTGCTCACCGATCAGGAATCCCTCTTGCCGTGCGACGGTAAGAGCCCCCCGCGCATCCTGGATGGCGATGCCAGCTTTATCGTAATACTCGTGCTCCTCCTTGGTCATGTTGGCTACCCGGGCCTTTTCGAAGGCATGTCGAATGGGCTCGGTACGGATCTGGTCAGGTACCCCTTCCATGGTTCCGGCAAACTTGATGAACCAGATCCATTGGTCCAACACGCCGGTCAGATTTTCCAAGGTTTTGGTGAATTTTGGTAACTCGATGAAGTAGTACAGGATCTCCTGCAAAAACGCTTGCCCGGTGATGGTTTCCCGTGCTTCATGGCGGGAAACGCAGTGGGCGGTCCTGGAGAGGTGGCGGGGGGAGTTCATGGAACGGATGATCCGGCCCATC
>JADGBZ010000033.1 GCA_015231175.1 Magnetococcales bacterium
GTTCGGGGCGAAGCCCTGACAAAGGCTTTCATATCCAGGCTTTTTTTGAAAGGGTACTGAATAGTTACGATAAAAAAAGGGAGTGGGCAGCTTCTAAATCTTCAAAAGCCATCCCTGGCGGTGCAGCATGCGGGCGACCAGGTACATGAACAGGGCAAAGGCAGCGGCATGGAGAAAAGAGGCCAGCCACGGATCAAAATAGGGCAGAAAGAGGTGGCGGTAATAGAATGTTTTGCAGGAGACCACCTGGCCGTTCGTGTCTGTCACCTTGACCAGTGCGAGCAGACGCCCCGTCAGGCCTGCCAGGAAAAACAGGGCCAGGGGATTGGTGCCATACATCACGAAGGGTTTGGCCCAGCGTTGCCATCCCAGTCCATCGGTCAATCCATGGCAAACGGCGAACATGGTCAGGGCCATGCCCGCCATGAAAATGGCATAAGAACCGGTCCAGAGGCCCTTGTTGATGGGCAGCCAGTGGCTCAGGGCGGACCCCAGGGCGATCAGCAGGATACCGGCAGCGGTCAAACCCAAAAAGGTTGCCATGGCTGAACGCCCGGATCGCAAAAAGTGGCCGGTGAGGATACCCAACAAGGTGGTGGCCAGGGCAGACAGGGTGCCCAGAATGCCTTCCGGGTCAAAGCCGGGTACCGGAGCGGCCAGCCAGGTGTGTTTCCCGAGCAGGGTGAGGTCGATATACCGGGCCATGTTCCCTTCAGGTGTCAGGAGACCGGCGCCATATCCCGGGACGGGAAGATACAGGAGCAGCACGCTATGGAGGAGCAGCAACACCCAAACGAGCACGTATTGAGTACGCATGCGGGTGTGCAGAAGGATCATGCCGGCCAGGAGATAACAAACCGCAATGCGTTGCAAGACACCTGGAATGCGCAGCGTTGCCCAGGAAAAAGGGTGACCGGGGATCAACCCGAAGGGAAATCCGCCCAAAAAGAGCCCCATCCCGAAAAGGATCACTGCGCGACGCACCATATGGTGATGGATGTCGGTGCGCGGCACACCCCGCTCCTGCCGACCGGTGAGGGAGAAGGCCATGGCCACGCCGACGATCCATAGAAAAAAGGGAAACACCAGATCGGCCAAGGTCCACCCATGCCAGGGGGCATGTTGCAAGGGGGCGTAAAAGTGGTTCCAATCTCCCGGATAGTTGACAATCATCATGCCGGCAAAGGTGGCGCCCCGGAAAGCATCCAGGGCCACAACCCGGGGGCTCGCCGGATGGCTTGCCGTTGCCTTTGAGTCACTCTTCATCACCTTGCCATGAGTGTTTGTCTGATGCATCGGGATTCAGGTATCTCACCAAGTGCGTACAAGGTAAAGTCCAGGCGAATCTGTCTGTTTCTGCTCGCCATGATTTGCCCAGGGAGGTTGGTCAGGGCGCGGGGAGACACCACCAAAGCTTGCCAAACTGACGGTGATTTGTTAGATGTGGCAGGGATGGATCGCATGGTGCCAGATACCCGGAACCCTTTTTGCTCCCTTCGGTGCAAAACAATGAAAAAGATCTCTTGCATTCCCACGGCTGTGATTTTGCTGATCGTTGCGCTCGCCGGGTGTTCGACGGCCTACAAGGCGACGCCGGTCTCTTTTCGTGCTCCCGAGTCCTATCCCAATAACCAGCGGGTTTTCAACACGGTCGTTGGATCGGAGCCGTTTTTCAATCCGGATATCGCCAGGGACAAGTTTGGCTTCGATATCATCGGCGCAGGAATCCTGCCTGTCCAGGTTGCGTTTGACAATCAAGGCGAAAATCCCCTCCATATCGTCGATGGTCAAACTTTTCTGATTGGTGTTGGCGGATCGATGTGGCCCATTCTGGATAGCAAGTTTGTCCAGGAACGGACGCAAAAATATACCCAGACCAAGGATATCTTTGAAAAGGGCTCCTATGGTGGTTTTCTGGGTGCCGCTGCGGGTGGCTTGGTCGGTGCGGCCATTGGCATCCTGAGCAACAAGAGTGTGTTGGCTTCGGCTGGCAAGGGGGCCGCTGCGGGTGGCGTCCTGGGGGCCCTGGGGGGTGGTGTTGATGGCGCCGTCCATGCGGAAGGCATCGAACGCATCCAGGACGATGTGGCCCAAAAATCCATGCTACACCGGGCCATTCCTCCCGGAACGATCAGTTTCGGGATGCTGTTCTTTCCGGCGGAGGCTACCCAGGCGTTTGCGCTCAGGCTGCAAATCGAAGACACCAAGGCCAAAAGCAAAAAGACCGTGACCTTGAATTTTTAACGCATCGGGGTCCAGGGGGCTGGCTCCCTGGCAGGTCCAGGACGGAGTCCTGGCGGGGTTCGGGGCGAAGCCCTGACAAAGGCCTTTATGTGTAGACCTTTCCTGAAAGGGTGCTGGATGGTTGTCGGTCTTTTGAGTCAGCGGCGCCCGAAGAGTTTGGCCAGATCGGCAAGAGTCAATTTGACGTGGGTCGGGCGACCGTGGCCGCACTGGCCGGAGAAGGGGGTCGTCTCGATCTGCCGCAGGAGGGCGTTCATCTCCTCCAGGGAGAGTCTCCGGTTGGCCCGTACCGAGCCATGGCAGGCCATGGAGGTGAGGATGGTCTCCTGGCGTCGTTCCACAGCGGTGCTGCTGCCGAAACGCTCCAGGTCATGGATCACGTCCATGATCAATTTTCCGGGTTGATTTTTGGCCAGGAAGGCTGGCAACTCGCGCACCAGGAAAGCGTTTTCGCCAAAAGGTTCCACGATCACCCCCATGTGTGCCAGTTCTGGCAGCGCATCGCGCAGTCGCTCCGCATCGGCGGGTGAAAGCTCCAGCACGTCGGGAATCAGGAGCATTTGCCGTTCGGATGGCATGGCGGCATGGGACTGTTTCAGGGTTTCATAAACCACCCTCTCGTGGGCGGCGTGCTGGTCGACCAGGATGATGCCATCTTCGGTCTGCGCAAGGATATAAGTGCCGTGAATTTGGGCCAGGGGGGTACCCAGGCTGACACCCCGCAGCGGTGGGTGCGCCGGCCCTTTTTCCGGAGGAGACAGGGTTGGGGCTGCATCTGGATGCTGACCACCCTGTGGCTGTGAAAGGGAGTCCGGGAATGGGGGGCCAGGGGGCTGGCTTCCTGGCAGGTCCAGGCCAGAGTCCTGGTGGGGTTCGGGACGAAGCCCTGACAAGGTCTTTTGTGTCAAATCGTTATCGAACAGGCCAGAGTCCTGGTGGGGTTCGGAGCGAAGCCCTGACAAAGCCTTTCGTGTCAGATCGTTATCGAAAGGGCGCTGAAGGGCGGCTGCCGAGGGAGAGGAGTGCGTTCTGGAAGGGGATGTCTCCTCCCAATGCACCGGGCGACTCGCCGCTGCGGGTAGACGGGCCACCACCTGCTCACCTTGGGATGGGCCCATGGCGGGTTGCCAGGGGGCTGGCGTCGGGTTGCTATGAGCGTGTGTGGTGGAGAGGGCTTCCGCCAGGCTGCGCCGCACCGCTGCATGAATGAAATGGCCCTGGTGAAAGCGCACCTCCTGTTTGGTGGGATGGACGTTGACATCCACGGCGTCTGGGGGCATGTCCAGAAAAAGGGCCAGGATTGGATGGCGATCCCTGGGCAGGGTGTCGCCATAGGCCTCTCGGGCGGCATGCTGGATGGAACGATCACGGACCCAGCGCCCGTTGACGTAGAGATAGATGCCGGAGGTGTTGGCCCGGTTCAGGGTGGGCAGGCCCAGCCAGCCAAAAAGGCTTAAATGATCGCTGCTGCCTGCAAACTCAAGACAGTTGTCGGGAAACTCTCTGCCAAACACGGTAGCCAGGCGGATACGGGTTTGTTGCGCGTCGCTGCCGCCACGCATCTCCACCACGGGTTTGGCGTCGATCTGCAAACGAAACCCGACCTGGGGATGGCCCAGGGCGTGCCGCAGGATCAGATCGGTGACATGCGTGGCTTCGGTGCGATCTGAACGTAAAAATTTGAGACGCGCCGGGGTGTTGAAAAACAGGTTGCGGACCGTGACGCATGTACCCGGCACCATGGCCGTGCGCCGGGTCTCCTCAATGTGGCCTCCCCTGACCGGAATGGCGACCCCGTCGGTCTCTTCCCGGACGCGGCTGGCCAGCTCCATGAAGGAGACGGAGCCGATGGAAGGGATCGCCTCACCCCGAAAACCCAGCGTGCGAATCTGGAACAGATCCTCCACATGGCTGATTTTGGATGTCGCGTGACGCTCCAGCGCCAAACGGGCCTGGTCGGCGGTCATGCCGCAGCCATCGTCGGTCACCTGGATCAGTTTGCGGCCACCCTGCTCAATGCGTACATCGATATGGGTCGCACCGGCATCCAGGCTGTTTTCCACCAGCTCCTTGACCACCGAGGCGGGCCGTTCCACCACCTCACCGGCGGCAATCTGGTTGGCCAGGGTGGTGGGGAGGATTTTAATTTGGCGGGTGGATGGGGTATCGGGCACGGAGATCTACCTTCGGATCCTGACCAGAAACGTGACAATCCTGTGAGGGGCGCACCATGGCCACAAATGCCCGTGTCTGCGCACTTGGATTGGAAATATTGACCGGAGGATTTATTTTTGTTAAGATGGCCGGTCAGTTTGAGATTATGGAGGAAGGAGCGCCCGCATGTGCGGTCGTTCGCGCCAGTCGGATCCGTACCCCTGGAGGGAAAGCTTTGAGTAAAGAAGATGTCATCGAAATGGAAGGGACGGTCCTGGAGAACCTTCCCAATGCCATGTTTCGGGTGGAACTGGAAAACGAACACAAGCTTTTGTGTCATATCTCGGGGCGGATGCGCAAGCACTATATCCGGATTTTGCCCGGAGACAAAGTGACGGTGCAATTGACGCCGTATGATCTGACCAAGGGACGTATCTCCTATCGCCACAAGTAGCCTTCTCGGCCCTGGCAGAATGTTTTTGTGACCGGGTCCATGGAATATAACGCATCTGACATCGAGGTGTTGGAAGGTCTGGAGGGGGTCCGCCGGCGCCCTGGCATGTACATCGGCGGCACGGATTCCCGCGCCTTGCACCATTTGGTGGTCGAACTTCTCGATAACGCCATGGATGAGGCCGTGGCCGGCCATGCCGACAGAATCCAACTCAAATTGGGTCTGGATGGCGCCATCACCCTGCGGGACAACGGGCGCGGCATCCCGGTGGATCCCCACCCACGCTACCCGGACAAGTCGGCCCTGGAAGTGGTGATGACCACGCTCCACTCCGGCGGCAAATTCAACAACAATGTCTATGCCACGGCGGGGGGATTGCACGGGGTAGGCCTCTCGGTGGTCAACGCCCTCTCCCTCTGGACCGAGGTGCGTGTGGAGCGTGACGGCTTCCTGTGGCGGCAACGCTACGTGCGCGGTCTGGCCGAGGGCCCCCTGGAAAAAATGAACCCTACCCGGCGGCGGGGTACCCAGGTGGCCTTTTTGCCCGACCCTGAGGTGTTTCCGGACCCTGTTTTTCATCCGCCCTTGTTGGTGGAGATGTGTCGTTCCCGGGCCTATCTCAACCGGGGGGTGGTCATCCGGGTGCAGATCGAGGCCTCCGGAGAGGAGCATGAGTTCCATTTTCCCAACGGGGTGGCGGATTATATTCGCCACCGGGTCACTGGCAAGGATCTGGTGGTGCCCGAGCCTTTTGCCGGTCGCGTGGAAAAATTTGGTGACCATGAACAAGGGCGCCTGGAGTGGGCCATGGCCTGGACCACCGAGGATGAGGCCCACCTTCTGACCTACTGCAATACCGTTCCCACCCCGCAGGGGGGGGCGCACGAGACGGGCCTGCGGGCTGCCCTGGTCAAGGGGTTCCGGGAGTATGCGGAGTCCCGCAGTCTGCTTCCCCGGGGCATCGCCTTGACGGTGGAGGATGTCCTGGGCGGGGGCATCATGGTCATGTCCCTGTTCATTCCCCATCCCCAGTTTGCCGGCCAAACCAAGGAGAGGTTGACCAACCCCGGCCTGGACCGTCAGGTCGAGAGCACCATCAAGGACCATCTGGACCAGTGGCTGCACGGCAACCCGGATCAGGCGACCCCCCTCCTGGAAGCGGTGGTGGAACGGGCCAGGGAGCGCATCAGTCGCAAGGGCAACGATGCTCGCATCAAACGCAAGAGCGCCACATCCCGGTTGACCCTGCCCGGCAAATTGACCGATTGCATCACCACCAATCCGGCCCTGTCGGAACTGTTCATCGTGGAGGGAGACTCCGCCGGAGGGTCGGCCAAACAGGCCCGCAATCGTCATACCCAGGCTGTTCTTCCCTTGCGGGGAAAAATTCTCAATGTCGAGCAGGCCAACCTGGAAAAATTTGAAAAAAATGTTGAAATCCAGAGTCTTGTCACGGCGATCGGCGCCGGTTACGGGCGCCATTTTGACATGGCCGGGTTGCGCTATGGACGGGTGATCATCATGACCGACGCCGATGTGGACGGCGCCCATATCGCCAGCCTTCTCCTGACCTTTTTTTACCGCTTCATGCCTGCCCTGATCACCCGGGGGCATCTCTATCTGGCCCAGCCTCCCTTGTATCGGGTCACGCGCGGTTCGGAAAGCTTCTATGCCCTGGACGAGGAAGAGAAAGAGGCGATGATTCAGCAATTATCGCGCAAAAAGGGCGCCGCCAAGGTTGAGATTTCCCGCTTCAAGGGGTTGGGGGAGATGATGCCCGCCCAATTGCGGGAGACGACAATGAATCCGGAGACCCGGCACCTTTTGCAAATCCGTGTGGACGATGAGGCGTTGACCAGTGGAACCTTTGATCGTCTGATGGGCAAAAGACCCATGGAGAGGTATCTGTTCATATGTGAAAAGGCTCCCTTTGCCCGCAGTTCGTTGGATATTTGATGATATGGGAAAGGTTTCTCCGATGAAAAAATCATGGAGGATTTTGCTGGGCGGCATGGTGGTTTTTGCGCCCGGGTGGTGTTGGGCCGATGATGGGGGTGTCTTTCGGGCGCTGACCGAACGGACCTTGGCTGACAATCCCCGCGTGCGTTCCGCCCAGTCGGCGTTGGAAGCGGCGCGTGAGCGGCTGAATCAGGCTTGGGGCGGTTTGTTGCCGGAGGTGGGTTTGGGACTTTCCCAGGGGCATGCCAGGTCGGATTGGCAGGGTGGCGCCAACGGGTCGGAGCCACGGCAGGTGGGTTTGAACCTTTCGCAAAATGTGTTCAACCAGAGTGCCATCGTGGCGCTTCGTCAGGCACAGCCCTACGTGGGGGCCTATGAAAAAGCCCTGGAGGCGGAAAAGCAGGGGGTTTTTCTTCAGGTTGCCCGTGTGGCCCTGAACCATCTCAAGGCCCGGGAGGTGGCCCGTCTGGCCCATGACAACCGGGCGGTGACGGAACGCAATCTGGAGGCCACCCGGGATCGTTTCCGGGTCGGGGAGATCACCCGGACCGATGTCAGTCAGGCCAGTTCCCGCCTCGCCTCTGCCGAGGCTGATCTGTTGCGGGCCGAGAATGCCGTGGCTGTGGGCAAAGCCCAATTCGAGGAGGTTGTGGGTCAACCACCCCCCCCGGAGCTGTTGGTTCCAGCCCTGGAGGTGCCCCTCCTGGGGGAGTCCCTGGAGGCCTTGATCCGGGAAGCGCAGCAGCGCCCCGATCTTCAGGCCGTGCAGTTGCGCTTGCGCGTCTCCGAACTGAACGTGGAACAGGAGCGGGCTGGATTTTATCCGGTTCTGGGCCTGACATCCTCCGCCAATCGCTCCTGGCGTCAGGAGACGCCGGGCCGGATGGATCCGGTGAATCAGGTGACCATGACCCTGGCTCTGAACGTCCCTCTCTACTCCGGGGGGAAGACCACCTCCCGCGTCGAGCAGGCCCGAGCGGAGCATCGTGGGCAGGAGGTCGAGCAGGATCGCCTCTTGCGGCAGATCGCCCGGGAAGTGGAACAGGCACAGTTGGATTACAGGAGCGTGCAAGCGGTCGTGCGTGCCTACGAAGCGGCGGAGAAGGCTGCCTCGGAGGCCAAGACCGGCATCGAACAGGAGTACCGGGTGGGATCGCGTACCGCCCTGGATCTGCTGGTGGCGCAGAACGTCCTGTTTACGTCGCAAACCGATCTGGCCAAGAGTCGCTTCGATCTGATCCTGGCGCAGTTTCAGATGTTGCATGCTGTGGGGCGATTGGAGCTGAAGGAGTTGAGTTTCACGAAAAAACCCTCTTCCTGACGCAGACGGAGAGGCGTATCCTGCGCCCGGGTGGTCGGTCCGCAGCGGGCGTGAACAATGCGCCAACGCGGGGCAAGGCCAAGTCCAAGGCGGCCAATCGTGGCAGCTCCGGAAAACCGGGCCAGTCAAACAGAGGGAGTGGTGGTCATGCTCGACAAGGTGCAGGCGGTTCTGAACGAAGTCCGTCCCATGCTGCAACGCGATGGGGGGGACGTGGAGTTGGTGGAGGTGACGGCAGGCAAGGTGGTCAAGGTGCGCCTGCGCGGGGCGTGTGGAACCTGTCCCGGTGCCATCATGACCCTCAAGGGCGGGATCGAACGGATCATGAAACAGCGTATTCCGGAGATCGTGTCAGTGGAGAGCGTTCCCTGACCCAAGCCCCCACGCCTCTCCCACCTGACATTGCCGTGGCTCGTCCCCCGGCCAAAAAGAGTTCTCCACCCCCGAGCGGGTTTGGTGATGATCGCCTTCCGGGTCGGGAAGAGGTGATTGCGGAGAGCGATGCGGGCGGGGAACCGGTCCATTCTGGGCCGGTACCTGTGCCCGGGGTTGGTTCCGGTTCGGGGGTTCCTGCGCCGGGTGAGGGGGGAGGTGCCCGGTTTGTGCCATTCCTGGATGTGCCATGGGCGTTTGGTCGTTATCGTGCGTCGTCGTTTGCCGATGACCGGCCTCCCGGAACAGAGATTGATTTGCTTGTGGTTCACGCCATCAGTCTGCCACCAGGTCAGTTTGGTGGACCCGACGTGGACAACCTTTTCCTGGGGCGTTTGGATCCCTTGAAAAATCCGTATTTCGAGGATATTGCGGGTTTGCGTGTGTCGGCCCATTTTTTTGTGGATCGGCAGGGTATCGTGACTCAGTACGTTCCCATCCATAAACGGGCCTGGCATGCGGGTGTCAGCGCCTGGCGCGATCGCAAGGCCTGCAACAACAACTCCATCGGCGTGGAACTGGAAGGGGCGGAGGGAGTCGCGTTCGAGCCGTTGCAATATCTGCGTTTGGCTACCATTTTGCGCACCTTGCAGCAACGCCTGCCCTTTTTATGCGATGATCATGTAGTGGGTCACCAGGAGATCGCCCCTGGGCGGAAGTGGGATCCCGGTACCGGGTTCGAGTGGGATCGTTTTGCTGACGTGTTGTATCGGACCGGACCGCACCCATATTGGCAGCCGGTCTGGTAGGGGAGGGGAGGCGGCTCGTGCAAGGAAGGATGGGCATGAAACATGTGCATATTGTAGGCATCTGTGGCACAGCCATGGCCGGATTGGCGGCCCACGCCCAGGAGAGTGGTTGGCGTGTCACCGGTTCGGATGCCGCCGTCTATCCGCCGATGAGTGATTTTCTGGTCGAACGGGGCATTCCCGTTGCCGATGGTTACCGGGCGGAAAATGTACACCCTGCTCCGGACCTTGTTCTGGTCGGCAATGCCATCTCCCGGGGCAATCCGGAGTTGGAAGCGGTCCTGGACCGGGGCATTCCTTTCCGCTCCGGGGCGGAATGGCTGTTCGACCATGTTTTGGAGGGACGCCATCCGATTGTGGTGACCGGAACCCATGGCAAGACCACCACGGCCAGTCTGACAGCCTGGCTATGGGAGTGTGCGGGTTGGCAACCCGGTTTTTTGATCGGGGGCATTCCCGCCAACTTTTCCGTCGGCGCTCGCTATCCTCGGCAAGAGTGGGTGGTTGTGGAGGGAGATGAGTACGATACCGCCTTTTTTGACAAGCGGCCCAAATTTTTGCACTACCATCCGAAGACCTTGATCCTGCACAATCTGGAGTACGACCATGCCGACATCTACCCCGATCTGGAGGCCATTCGGCGTCAGTTCAGGTTGTTGTTGCGGATCGTGCCGCCATCCGGTCTGATCCTGGCCAATGGGGATGATCCAGAGATTGAAGCCTTGACCCGGCATGCCTTTGGCCCTGTCGTGCGGTATGGGCTGCAAGGGGAGTTTCCCTTTACCGCAAAGCTTGAGCAACCGGATGGACGTGTCTGGTCGGTGTTGGAAGCGGGCAAGCCGTGCTTGACCGTCACCTGGAACCTGCTGGGCAGGCACAATGTCATGAATGGTCTGGCCGCTGCCGCTGCTGCCTTGATACGTGGCATCGATCGTGATGTCGTCCGACGGGGTCTGGAAACGTTTCAGGGTGTGGCGCGTCGTCTACAGTTGCGCCATACAACGGCGGGAGTGTCGGTCTACGATGATTTTGCCCATCATCCCACGGCCATTGCGACCACCCTGCAAGGTTTGCGGGCAGCCGTCGGCGAAGGGCGCATCTGGGTCATTCTGGAACCCCGTTCCAACACCATGCGCACCCGTGTGCATCAGGATCGGTTGCCGGAGGCGTTACAGGCAGCGGATTACGTCATCCTGGCCAGGCCATCAGCCCGGGGGCAGAGCCATGAGACACTCCTGGATGTGGATGCCGTGACCCGGCAACTCAATAATTTTTCTGCCAACAGGTCTATCGTTGTTGACGGAGCCGGGCAAGCGGTGGAATATTTGACGGGCAGGCTTGCAAGTGGAGATCATGTGGTTGTCATGAGCAATGGTGGTTTCGATGGCATCCACGATCGGCTCCAGGAGATGTTGGCAAACTCCGACCGCAGGGAGTGACCATGATTTCTCAGGAATACAATCTTGTCGGGAAATTCCTGATTGCCATGCCCGGGTTGCAGGATCCCAATTTTGAACGGGCTGTCATTTTTGTCTGTGCCCACTCTTCGGAGGGGGCGCTGGGGTTGGTGATCAACCAGCCGCACACCGCTACCATGGAGGATGTGGTTGCTCAGTTATCCCTCCCCTGGAACCGGACGGGAAAATATATCGTTTACCAGGGCGGGCCTGTCTCTCCAGAGCGAGGTTTTGTTCTCCATGAGCGCCTGGTAGATATTCCCGGTTCCTTGCGCGTGGCGCCTGACATTTATATGGCGACCAACCCGGAAGTATTGAACTTTCTTGCCCAGTCGGAGAGTGCCGGGCGCTTTCTGTTTACCCTGGGCTACTCCGGTTGGGGGACCGGCCAGTTGGAGATGGAGTTGCGGCAAAACTCCTGGTTGGTTGGGCAGATGGATCGGCATATTGTTTTTGAGCTTCCACCTCCCGAGCGTTGGCAGGCTGCCATCCGCCGCATGGGGATCGACCCCGCGCAGCTTGTGGATGCAGGTCAAACGGCCAATTGAGCCGCAGGATTGATGGGGAGTGTATGAATCGGGGTCCAGGGAGCTGGCTCCCTGGCAGGTCTGGGACAGCGTCCTGGTGGGGTTCGGGGCGAAGCCCTGACAAAAGCTTTCATATCCAGGCTTTCCTTGAAAGGGTGCTGGATAGTCGCACTTTGGTAGAGGGGCGCCGGGTGGCTGTTGTACAACTCATGTAATAAAATAGGGCACGCACTTCCCTGGGCCTGCCGATTTTTTCCCGTAGGCACGAGTCGGAAAAAAACCGGCAGGAGATCGGCCTCATCCTGGTTTGGGGGCAGCGTAGAAGGTGCCCCTCGACACCTCATCTCTGGAGAGGGTCAAGGTCGCCGCTTCACGGGAAAACCCTTTGGTATGGGAGGACGTCACGCCGCTGGCATCATCGGCGACATCCGCCATGGCCTGGATCGTCTTGCGTGACTCGTTGGAAGCGCTGACTTTGGTATTTTGTTCACCTTCCCTGGCGTATGCCTTGACCATATTATCCATGCCTAAATTCAAACCGGTTACAGTCATTGGATCGTCCTCTTGTCAGGGGGTTCATACTTGACTTCGGGACAAAGCCCACCGAAGGCGCATACACACCCCGAGGATACTATTTTGGTATCAGTAATAAAAGCAAAAAATCAGCGAAACGATTCATCTGCCGGCCACGATCGGGGACCAGGGGGCTGGCTCTCTGGCAGGGTATTGGGCAGCGTTCTGGTGGGATTCAGGGCGAAGCCCTGACAAGGGCTTTCATATCCAGGCTTTTGTCAAAAAAAAAGGGTGCTGAATAGTTACACTTCAGCCACCCATGCAGAAAGCTTCCGGGGGATGGACGCCACCCCCCGGAAAAATGTTTTGCATCAGACCATCAAGGAGACGATGAGCAACGCCACGATATTGGTGATTTTGATCATCGGGTTGACGGCTGGGCCGGCGGTATCTTTGTAGGGGTCGCCGACGGTATCGCCGGTCACCGCTGCCTTGTGGGCATCGGAGCCTTTGCCACCGAAGTTGCCCTCTTCGATGTACTTTTTGGCGTTATCCCAGGCACCGCCACCGGTGGTCATGGAGATGGCCACGAAGATACCGGTGATGATGGTTCCCATGAGGACACCACCCAGGGCCTGCGGTCCGAGAACCAGGCCGACGACGATGGGGGCCAGAACCGGGAGCATGGAGGGGACGATCATCTCTTTGATCGCGGCCCTGGTCAGCATATCCACGGCCCGGGAGTAGTCCGGTTTGGCGGTTCCTTCCATAATGCCGGGGATTTCGCGGAACTGACGGCGGACTTCGATCACGACGCTTCCGGCTGCCCGACCCACCGCTTCCATACCCATGGCGGCGAAGAGGTAGGGGAGCAGGCCGCCGATGAAGAGGCCGATGATGACCAGATGGTTGGAAAGGTCGAAAGCTGTGGCCTTTTTCAACACGGTTTGCAGTTCATGGGTGTAGTCGGCGAACAGCACCAGGGCAGCCAGACCGGCTGAACCGATGGCATAGCCTTTGGTCACCGCCTTGGTGGTGTTGCCCACGGCATCCAGGGGGTCTGTGATGTTGCGGATTTCCGGGGGCAGTTCCGCCATTTCCGCGATGCCACCGGCGTTGTCGGTGATGGGACCGTAGGCATCCAGGGCCACAATCACGCCCGTCATGGAGAGCATGGAGGTGGCGGCAATGGCGATACCATACAGTTCGGCCACCGAGTAGGAGGCCCACATGGCCAGGCAGACAGCCAGGACGGGTGCGGCGGTTGCTTTCATGGAGAGGCCCAGGCCGGCGATGACGTTGGTGCCATGGCCTGTCTGGGAGGCGGCAGCGATGAGACGCACCGGGGAGAACTCGGTCGAGGTGTAGTACTCGGTGATGATCACCATGCCGGCGGTCAAGGCCAGACCGATCAGGCAGGACATGTAGAGGGCGCCTACCGTGTAACCCATGGTGTTACCCAACATGAGCCACTTGGTGACGGGGTAAAAGGCCACGGCTGAAATGACACCGGCGGCGATCAAGCCCTTGTAGAGGGCGGTCATGATTTTTTCGCCCTCATTGGCTTTGACGAAATAGACGCCAATGATAGAAGCCACAATGGAGACGCCACCCAGGGCCATGGGGTAGACCAGGGCGTTGCCAAACTTCGGCATCACGAGGGCGCCCAGGAGAATCGTGGCCACCAGGGTCACGGCATAGGTTTCAAACAGGTCGGCGGCCATACCGGCGCAGTCGCCCACGTTGTCGCCCACGTTGTCGGCGATCACGGCTGGGTTGCGCGGGTCATCCTCGGGGATGCCGGCTTCGACCTTACCCACCAGGTCAGCACCAACGTCCGCACCTTTGGTGAAGATACCACCACCAAGACGGGCGAAGATGGAGATCAAGGAGCCACCGAATGCCAACCCGACCAGGGGTTTCAGCATGTGGGAGGGGTTGTCACCGCCACTCTTCAGCAGCATCATGAAGAATACGGCGACGCCGAGCAGGCCGAGTCCCACCACGAGCATGCCTGTGACGGCTCCGCCCCGGAAGGCCACCTGCAGGGCATTGTTAAGTCCGCCTTTGGCGGCCTCAGCAGTCCGCACGTTGGCTTTGACCGACATCATCATGCCGAAAACGCCGGCTGCACCGGAGAGTCCTGCACCGAGTGCGAAACCGATGGCCGTCATCATGTCCAGGAACATGGCCATCAGTACGAACACCGCACCGCCCACGTAGGCGATGGTGGTGTATTGCCGTGTCATGTAGGCCTTGGCTCCCTCCTCCACGGCGGCGGAGATTTGTTGCATCCTCTCGCTTCCCGCGCTCAAACTCAGAATCCATCCCCGATTCTTGAAGGCCCATGCGACTGCCCCCAATCCGCAGAGGATGGAGAGGTTTAACGCGGTGCTATCTACGTTTAGCATCTGTTCTTCTCCCCACGTACACTGAAATGAAACAACCTGAAACGATCCGATCCGTTTCGGACCGTCCTGCCAACAAAGGAACCCATCAACCCAGGATGGCGCACAAATCCTTGAGCACCTTGTCCATGTTCTGCATGCCATCCACGGTCTTGAAGCTCCCCTTTTTGCGATAATAGTCGATCAAGGGGGAGGTCTGGCTGTGATAGACCGACAGCCGGTTGCGCACGGTTTTTTCGTTGTCATCCGCACGCTGGGTCAACTGACCTCCACACTTATCGCAGACCCCCTCCTTGGCGGGCTTCTTGAATTGGATATGATATCCCTCTCCACAACTTCCGCAAGTTCGGCGTCCCGTGATCCTGTTGACCAGGGGTTCGTCCTCGACGGCAATGTCGATGACGTGATCGATGGTTTGGGAGCGGGCCGTGAGCATTTTATCCAGGGCCTCGGCCTGGGGCACAGTGCGCGGAAAACCATCCAGGAGGAACCCTCTTTGGCAATCCGGTTCCTGGGTACGGTCGGCGATGATGCCTACCACCACATCGTCGGTGACCAATCCGCCGCTTTCCATGGCTGCTTTGGCCTTTTTCCCGACTTCAGTACCTGCCTTGACCGCTGCCCGCAGCATATCTCCGGTCGACAGCTGGGGTATACCATACTTTTCAGCGATTTGCCGTGCCTGTGTTCCCTTGCCGGCTCCTGGCGGACCCATGAGTATCACCTTCATGCACTTCTCTCCTCGTCTGATGAAAGGGCGCCCTTCTCCGCGAAAAGAGTCGGAGAGACCCAGCCCATGATGATGCCTGTCAACACGAAAAAGACAGGATGATGATGCAACACTTTTCCAAAAAAAACCTTGGTATGCGACTATTCCCCTGACTGTCCCGCCACCGAAACTCAACTGCCGGGACTGATGATGGCCCGGTGTACAGGAAGGAGGTCATCTCCTTCCACTTTGACCAAGTCAGCCTCGCCCGGAAAGGCGCGACAACACGTCCCGATTGACTTCGGGCGGGGGTACCTGCACGCCAGAAAGCCAATCGAGAATGTCATTGTCCGGAAATTGAAGTATCTTTTCCAGGGCTAGGCACTCCGTCATATCCAATTGCTCCAGATCCAGGTGGCGTCGCAGCAACTCCTCCACATCCAGCATGGAACGTCTGCTTGCAAGAAAAACCAAACGCCGACGCAGGTCAGACAAATTTTCCGGGGAGGGCATATCCGGTCACTCCCCATCGAAGCGGGGCAGTTTGCGATCCCAATCTGTATGGACGGTCTCCCCCTCCCAGGGTGCCTTGCCGTAGAAAAGCGCCCCTTCTGTTTGCACGTCACGAACCACGGCATTCTGCACATCCGCCTTGCGGAAATCAGCATCCCGCAGGTCGCAACCGATCAGGATGGTTCCCATCAATGTCGCTTCCCGCAGGTTGACTCCCAGCAACGTGGCACCGGTGAAATCAGCCCCTGAGAGGTTTGTACCTAAAACCTGCCCGCCAGTCAAATCAACTCGATGCAACAAACCATTTTCCATCTGACAGACGAGAATATTGGCCCCCGTCATGATGGCATCGGAAAAATTGCAGCGATATAATTCAGAGTGTTGAAAAAAAGCCTCTCCCAGGTGTGCCCGGCAAAATCTTGCCCCGGTCAGATCGGCTTTTTGCACAAAAATAGTGGAACAATCGCACCCGTCGAAAATGGTCCCCTGAAACCGACCGCCGGAGAGGAGCGCTCCAGAGAGATTGATTCCAGAAAGATCCAGGCCGGAGAGATCCAGGAAACTCAGATCCGCATCGACCAGGGCGCCGCCCTTGCCGTGGGTTTCCAGCAACGTGGTCCGATCTGTGAAACGCTGCAACATGGGTGCGATTGTTCCTTGCTTGGTTCTTCCTATGTGAATCAGGGTCGGGAGATGTCGACGATTTTGGACAGGTCGTAGTCCGGGTGACCGCCGACCTTTTTGACGATCGCTTCGAGCTGATCGACCAGGGTGGGTTTCTTGACCTGGTAGAGCAGACCCATGGGGGCTTTGCCATGGGGACGCCGCGCCAGCTCCATGGCCGCCCCAAGATCGGCCACGTCATGGCCAGCCGGAATCTCTTCCATCAGATCCCGATAGAATTCCACGGTATCGATGTGGTTGAAGGAGGTGCATTGCGAGAAAATGTTGACGTAGGCGAACCCTTTGTGTTCGATGGCGCCTTTGATCAGGTCAGCGCACACCTTGGGCTTGCCGGCGAAGGCCTGAGCCACATATGTAGCCCCATAGGTCAACATGTAAAGCATCGGATCCATGGGTTGATCAGGTCCGCCGTAGGGTGTGGTGTAAGCTTTCAGTTCCGGGCGGGAGGTGGGGGAGTATTGTCCCTTGGTCAACCCGTAGATGCCGTTGTCGTACAACACATAGGTCATGTCCACATTTTTCCGGGCCATGTGCGGCATGTGTCCGCCGCCGATGGAGAATCCATCGCCATCGCCGCCGGTGACCATTACGGCCAAGTCGGGACGGGCGATCTGGGCTCCCGTGGCAACGGCGCCGGCCCGACCATGCAGGGTGTGCATCTTGTATGATTTGATAAAGTAAGGCGTCCGCGAAGAGCAGCCGATGCCCGAAATCGACATCATTTTGGTGGGATCGATACCCAACTCGGAGAGGGCACGGTAGATCGAGTTCAAGATGCCGAAATGGCCGCAACCGGGACACCACACGACCGGGACTTCCGACTTGTACTCTTTCGGCTTCATCTGGACTTGATGCAATGCGGCTGTAGACATCAGATCAACTCCTTGACTTTGTCAACAATCATGGCCGGATTGAAGGGCAACCCGCCGCAAATGTTGTAGCGAATGGGAGTAATGGAGGTTTCCGAGCGAATGAAGTGGGCCAGCTGTCCCTGGTAATTGACCTCAGGCACCAGGATTTTTTTGCAGGTCGCCGCGAAGGCTTCATACTGTTTGACCGGCATGGGCCACATGAGCTTGGGGTAGAACCCTTTGACCTTGAAACCATCAGCTCGCAACCTTTGCACAGCCTCGCGCGCCACCCCGATGGTGCTGCCCCAGGTGATGATACCCACGTCAGCATCGCCTGTTCCATCGATTTCCACCGGACGGTAGGTATCGACGATCCGGTTGAGCTTGTTGAAACGTTTTTCGTGCATGGCCCAGTGGTTTTCAGGGCGCCAGTTGGGGGCGCCGGTCTCGCCATGTTCCAGGCCAGTGGCGATGTGCATCCCGTTGGGAGTGCCCGGGTCGGCCATGGGAGAGATGTGGTCGGGGGTGAACTCGTAGCGTTTGTAGGTTCCCTTGCCGTCCCACCGTTTGCGGTTGACGATCTTGTAGGAAGCCGGATTGGGTGCAGGGATGGTTTGGGTCGAGAAAGCCAGGGAGCCATCGGACATCAGAATGACCGGGCACTGGTACTCTTCAGCCAGGTTGAGGGCTTCGACAGTCATATCCACGCAGTCGTGAACATCCTCCACGGAGAGGACGACGCGCGGGGAGTCGCCGTGCGCACCGTGAATGGCCAGAAACAGGTCGGATTGTTCGTGTTTGGTCGGGAGCCCTGTCGCGGGTCCACCGCGCTGGACATCCACCACCATCACCGGTGTTTCGCTCATGGAGGACATGCCGAGCATTTCGCTCATCAGGGCCAACCCCGGACCTGAGGTTGCGGTCATGGATTTTAGACCGGCGTAGGATGCCCCCAGAACCTGGGAGATCGAGGCGATCTCATCTTCCGCCTGAACCAGGTGTTTGCCGCGCTTGGGCAGGTGCGCTGCGACGTATTTGGCAATTTCCGTGGCCGGGGTGATGGGATAGGCCGAGAAAAATTCCAGCCCCCCTATGATGGCTCCCAGACCCACGGCGTCATTGCCGGCGATGACAATGATATCCTTGGGATCCTGGGCATTCGCCAGCGTCCAGGGGTCTGTTTTGGTGATCTTGCCGGCAAGTTCCTTGCCCTTGTTGAATCCCTGGAGGTTGAGATCCAGGACTTCCTGGCCCTTTTTCTTGAACTTTTTGGTCAGGGCGCCGATCAGAGTCGATTCATGGATGTTGAACAACACCGACAAAGCGCCAAGAGCCACCATGTTTTTAGACCGGATGGATTTCATCTCCTTGGCAGCCTGGGTCATGGGTATGGGGTACCCAAAGACCCCCGGCGGCAATTCGCCGGGTTCAAAGTCGCCGCCGGGATAGTCGTAAACGACAGCGGTACCGGGACGCATCAGGCTTTTATTGACTTCGAAAGCTTCACCGTTGAAGACGCAGAGGACATCGAAAGTGTCACCCTGGTTGTACACCCGCTCAGAGCTGGCACGCACCTGGTACATGGCGTAGCCGCCCTTGATCTCAGCCGGAAAAGTCTTGAATGTGTACACATCCAACCCGGCCCGTGCGCACGCGGCTGCAATAAAATCGCCCGAGGAAATGACACCCTCGCCGCCTTCACCCCCAATTCGGATGATGAGGTCTCTCTTCGCCATTCGATCTCCCCTTTTCGCTCTTCTTGGTTACTACGGGAAAGAAGACAAAAAAAAGGGGGGATTACCCCCCCATGGCCTTCAGCATGGTCACACCCAGATCGGATGGACTCCGGGCTATGTGAACACCTGCCGCTTGCAGTGCGGCAAACTTCTCTTCGGCGGTTCCCTTGCCGCCGGAAATGATGGCGCCGGCATGGCCCATACGCTTTCCTTTGGGGGCCGTGGCCCCGGCGATGAAGCCAACGACCGGTTTGGTCACATGTTTTTTGATGTACGCAGCGGCCTCCTCTTCAGCGGTCCCGCCAATCTCACCGATCATGACGATCCCCTCGGTTTGCGGGTCTTTCTGGAACTGTTCCAGGCAGTCGATGAAGTTGGTGCCGTTGACGGGATCGCCACCCAATCCGACGCAGGTGCTTTGTCCCAGTTTGACCGCTGTGGTCTGGGCCACGGCCTCGTAGGTCAGGGTGCCGGAACGGGAGACGACACCAATCTTGCCGGGCATGTGGATATGCCCCGGCATGATGCCGATCTTGCAGGCGCCCGGAGTGATGATACCGGGGCAATTCGGTCCGATCAGGCGGGTTTTGCGTCCCTGAAGGTAGCGTTTGGCCTTGACCATGTCCAACACCGGGATGCCTTCCGTGATGCAGACCACCAGGTCGATGTCGGTGCTGGCGGCTTCCATGATGGCATCGGCGGCAAACGGCGGCGGGACGAAGATGACCGAGGCATTGGCCCCCGTGGCGCGGACAGCCTCAGCGACCGTATCGAACACGGGTAACCCGAGATGTTTCGTGCCCCCCTTGCCTGGGGAGATGCCACCCACCATGTTGGTGCCGTAGGCAATGGCCTGCTCCGAGTGGAAGGTTCCGTTTTTTCCGGTAAAACCCTGGCAGATGACCCGCGTGTTCTTGTCGACGTAGATGCTCATGAATCAGGCTCCCTTGATAGAGGCGACCGCCTTCTCGGCTGCATCGTTGAGATCATTGGCGGCGATGATGGGCAGACCTGATGCGGCCAGGATCTGTTTCCCCTTTTCCACATTGGTTCCTTCCAACCGAACCACCAGAGGTTTGTTCAGGTGGACCTGACGCGCCGCCGTCACAATGCCATCCGCGATGACATCGCACTTCATGATGCCGCCGAAAATGTTGACCAGGACCGCTTTCACGTTGCTGTCGGAAAGGATCAACTTGAAGGCTTCCGTGACGCGCTCCGTGGTTGCCCCACCGCCCACATCCAAAAAGTTGGCCGGGCTGCTCCCCTTGAGCTGGATGATATCCATGGTCGCCATGGCCAAACCCGCCCCATTGACCATGCAGCCGATGGAGCCATCCAGGGCGATATAGTTCAGTTCATGCTTGGAGGCCTCGATCTCTTTGGGGTTTTCTTCGTTGAGATCCCGGAGATCCTCGATATCCTTGTGGCGGTACAGGCTGTTGGAGTCAAAATTCATCTTGGCGTCCAGGGCCATGACATCCCCATCGCCGGTGACGACCAGCGGATTGATCTCGACGAGGGAGGCGTCCGTCTCCATGAAGGCGGTGTACAAGGCGGTCATGAACTTGACGGCCTTGCCAACCTGTTTATCCTTCAGACCCAGGCCATAGGCCAGATTGCGGGCCTGAAAACCGGCCAGACCCGTGACCGGATCGATGGCTTCCTTCAAAATTTTTTCGGGGTGCTTGGCGGCCACTTCCTCGATTTCCATGCCCCCCTCGGTGGAGGCCATCATGGTAACCCGACTGGTGCCGCGGTCAATGACCATGCCGAGGTAGAGTTCACGGGCAATGTTGCACCCTTCTTCGACATAGATGCGTTTGACCTCTTTGCCGGCGGGGCCGGTTTGCTTGGTCACCAGGGTCATGCCCAGCATGCGTTGGGCCTGCTCCCGGACTTCAGCGATGCTCTTGACCACCTTCACACCACCACCCTTGCCTCGACCACCGGCATGGATCTGGGCCTTGACAACGAACACATGGCCACCCAACTCCTTGGCGGCCTGCTCGGCCTCGTCCGGGGTGAAGGCAACCCGGCCACGCGGCACGGCCACCCCGTAGCGGGATATGATCTGCTTCGCTTGATATTCATGGATATTCATTGGGGCTCCTACCTCGTCACAAAAAAGTATTCATTCATTCGAACCGCGCACGTCCACCGGTCCAGGGACGACCATCAGGACGACACCCACATCGTTACACGTCCCGCTCGCGCAGGGTTGGTTCGCCTCAGACGTAGTCACTATCGCCCGCTCTCCCACCATCAACTGTGGAGAATAGGGGCGAATCGTCTTTTGTCAATGGAACCCGAACCACCCCACAAAATAAAACGGGGCGGAGAGCTGCCTGCTCTTCGCCCCTTCCCTGGTCACTGGCCTTCCCTGTTGCCAGGGGCTGCCCCGCCTGGCGAAAATTGGCCAAAATATCGCGTAACAACCTGACCCGATGCGTCGCCGGATGGTGAATCGTTACGGGTGTCGGAGGATTTGGAATGCCGATCCTGTCCAGCACACAATTTCCGAGGCTATCACACCAAAAAATCTGTCTCAAGGAACCAAATGTTGACCTCTGTTCAAAAAAAACGACACCCCATCAGGATGGCGATGGTGCGGGTGAAGCTGCGACCTTTTGTTGCGGGCACTCCAGGAAAACCTCCAGGGGGCATTGGGCGCACACATCCTTGTCGATCATGGCAACCACTTTGCGTAAGGCCTCGGATTTGGAATTAAAAAGATTTTCCTCGCCGATCCTGGCCAGAAATCCGCCCTTCTTCAGAAAGGAGCGCGGGGATTTTTTGAGGCGGATGAAGTAGAGGCCGGAGCCTTGCGCCCGGCGTTTTTCGGCTTCACGCGCCAGGAGGTCCGCGCCGGAGATATCGATGAAGTTGATCCCTGTGGCGATGATGATGATGCGCTGTTTTTCCTCCTCCGGGGTGGTTGCCGCCAAATGGTCATAAACGTGTTGGGTGGCCGCATAGAAGAGGGAACCATCGATGCGGATCAATTTGATTTGTGGACACGCGGCAGAGGAGGGGGGGCGCGTCATGAATTTACGGGAGGGGTGGTTGAAATCCGGAATGCGTTCGAGGACATTGGGATGCGATGTACGGCTCAGGTAGACACCCAGAGAGAGCATGACCCCCAGCAGAATGGCTATCTCCAGGTTCAACGTGAGGGTTGCCACGAAGGTTGCGAGCAGGATGGTCAATTCAACCCGGCTGGTGTGAATGATCTGTTCAATGTGGTGAAAGTCGATCAAACCCCAGGCAACCAGAAAAAGCACACCGGCCATCGCGGCGTGGGGCAGGTAGGCGGAGAGCGGCGCGACCAGCATGACCAATCCGATCAACATGAAACCGGAAAAGGCTGCCGCAAGCGGCGTTTTGGCTCCTGAGTCGTAATTGAGGCCACTGCGGTTGAAGGAACCCGTGGCGACGTAGGCGGAAAAAAAACCGCCTACCATGTTGGAGAGTCCCTGGCCGATAAACTCCTGGTTGCCATCCAGGTTTTGTCCGCTGCGGATGGCCAGGGCGCGAGCGATGGATATGGCTTCCGTCAGGGCAAGAATGGTGATGGCAAGAACCCCGGGGGCAAGCATTTGCAATGTCTCAGGGGAGAAATCTGGCATGGAAAAGGGGGGCATGGAACCCGGAATGGCTGCCATGGTCGAGACATGGGTCACGCCACGATCAAGATGGTTCAGGATGTAAGCCAGGAAACTTCCCACCAACAGGGCAGCGATCATGTAGGGGAAGCGGGGAAAATAACGCCGGATGAAAACACCGGTCAGCAACGTCGAGGAGCTGACAAGAAGGACGTAAGGGTTGATCGACGCCAGACTCTGAAAGAAGACGACCAGAGTGTGGGTAAAATCACTCCCTTTGGGAATGGGAATGCCAAAGAAATATTTCAATTGGTTGGAGGCGATCAAGAGGGCAGCCCCGGAGGTGAAACCCATGACCACCGAATGAGAAATGTAGTTGACGAGTACACCCATGCGGGCCAATCCCAGACCCAGTTGAAAGACCCCGACCATAAAGGCCATGGTCAAGGCCAATTGGACATATGTGGCGCTGCCCGGCTCGGCATGGGCGCTGAGCATGGAGTAGAGGACGATCGAAGCGGCTGTGGTCGGTCCGGAGACCAGATGCCATGACGAACCAAACAGGGCCGCTACGATGGCGGGCACCATGCCGGCGTAAAGACCATAAACCGGCGGCATGCCGGCAATGGTTGCGAAAGCCACCCCTTGGGGCAGAACAACGACCGCTCCTGTCAGGCCTGCCATGAAGTCGGAACGCAGGGTCGCCGGGGTGACGAGATGCCACCAGGCCAGAAAAGGGAAAATTTTTTTCATGCAGTTAGCACCCGATTGCGACCGGAGTTTTTGGCTCGGTAGAGGGCGGCATCGGCTCTTTCCATGACCGTTTCCAAGCTTTCGTGTGGTGCGCGGGGGGAGATGCCCCCACTGATGGTGAACGAGCGTCCGGTCAAAACGCCAGGCAATCGCAGGTTTTCCACCATCGACCGGATGCGCTCGGTCACTTCGATGGCCTCTTTCATCTGCGCCCCGACCAGGAGGACGACGAACTCCTCACCACCCAGGCGCACGGGAATATCCGTCGTGCGGGTTCCTGTCAGCAGAATGTGCCCCAGGGCGCGCAACACTTCGTCACCGGCCCCATGGCCATAAGTGTCGTTGACACTCTTGAAGTGATCCAGGTCGAAAATGGCCACAGCCAGGGTGGTGTTGGGGTCACGATCCTGGACTTCAAAAAGGCGGATGGCCGCCTCCCGCAGGTAGAAGCGGGTATAAAGGCCGGTAAGCGCGTCACGAATCGACTTTTCGTAGTAGCGCTGGCGTTCCTCTTCCAATTCGAACTGCATGATTTCACGCATGCTGGCCACACTCAGCGCCTCGCCCATGCGTTGCATGATCTGTCCCTCTTCCGGGGAGATGATCACCGCCTTGCTCAAACGAAAGACGGCCAACCCACGGATGATGCCATTTTCCGCGTCACGCAGATGGAGAACCAGCGCGGGTTTGCCCTCCTGCTCCAGGATGCACAAATAAAAACCGCGCACGGACCAATCTGAGGGGTTATTGCTTTCGGAAAACAAAGGTATGATTTCGGAAGGAGGGGGTTCCTGGCGGCGATGGTAGTGGAACTCCGGTGACCATAACAGATAGTGGCCCTCCTCCACGAGCCAGTGGATGTCCAACCGCTCCAGGGGGAGCATCTGCCCGGCAAGGTGGGCCAAAGCCTCCAGAATGGCGCGGAACTCCTTGGTAAAGACGAGATCTTTGAAAAATTGGCGCAAAAGAAGGTTGAGTTTCGAGAGCCTCTGAATATCCGTTGTGCTTTGTGCCAGGGAGAAAAGGCCGCAATCCAACTCCTTCAGGTGCTCCACCATGAAGCGCACCAAATGTTCCGGAATGATCGAGCCATGCTGGGGGGCGATCATGCGGATGGGGAGGGGAGAGAGCTTGGTCAATCCATCGAAGAGGATGGTTTGCGAGGGCATGTAGTGCTCATGGAAGGGACGCATCGCATGGAAATAGGATTCGTCCTTGGCAAACAGTTGCCATTCTTCGGTAAATCCGCCGAACAGGTCGCTGGAAAAGAGGATACCGCTGCGCACGTCGAATGTACAAAACGCCCCGGGGAAGTGCAGATAGGGTGTAAAGACAAAGGTGAGGTGACGCCCGTCGGCGTCCAGATGCCAGCCCAATTTTTCGACACACTGAAAGGGAATCTTGACATCGTAGTGCTTGAGCAGGGCGATGGCGCGCCAATGGGCGAGGACAGCTGCGTCGGGACGGGTGATCAGGCGGTCCAGTGACGGGAGACTGGCGGTAATGTCGGGATCCTGATGCTGGCAAATCACCCAGCGCACATGAGAAAAGGGGATGATCTCCTCGACCTTGCGCACGGTCTCGTTGAAATTGATCATGGACCCAGGGTCGATGAGAATCGAATGCGTGCCGTTTTCGATCAGGTAAGTGTGGCACTGAAAATCGTCATCACGCAAGGGAGTTCCCACCCACCAGATATTTTCACCAAGCGTGATGGGATGGTTCCAATCAGGATGTGAGGCATCGGTCATGTTCGGCTCCTGGGTCCGGGCTCAATCTTTACGATGGCTCCCTGTCCGTCACAATAATCCAGACTATCCAATCGCTGGCCAAAATGCACGCCGCCTACAGGAAAAAAAGCCAGCCATGCAATTCTGTGAGCAAAAAGGAAGCCAGTCGGTTTACAATGATCGGGTGGAAGAGGATGATCGTCCTTACAATGGGGTGATCATTCTTACAATGGGTGAGATTTGAGACATTTTTTTTGGAATAGCATTCATGATGTCGACATTTATCGAAGCAGGGATGAACGAGAGTCTGGCCCTGTCGACCGGTTATGATCCTGCATTGGTCGTTCTTTCATTGTTGGCGGCCTATCTGGGCGCGTTCTCCGGGTTGTCGGTCAACCGCTATTTGCGGAAGGAAAAGGAGTCAGTCCAGAGGGGGGGGTGGTTGGCCTTTGGCGCATGGACCCTGGGAGGTGGCATCTTTGCCATGCATTTCACAGGTATGCTGGCGTACAAACTCCCCATGGCCGTGCAGTTTGACCTGGAAGCAACGCTTTTTTCCGCTATTCCCGCCATTGTCGCCGCCGCCCTGATGCTGCATCTGATCGGACAGGAACGCATATCCAACTCGCGACTCTGGCTTGGTGGCCTGGTTGGCGGAGCGGGCATTGGCATCATGCACTACTCTGGCATGATGGCCATGTGTCTGGATGCGCAAATGTTGTTCGAGCCCCGTCTGTTCGTGGTCTCCATCATCGTGGCTGTTGGCTTGGCCGTTTTGGCCATCCATGTCCAGGATTTGTTGCGTGGCCTGGGTTTGAGTCCCGACTCCGATCCAGGTCGGCATGTCAGCCCCTTCGTTATGGCCATGGCCATCTCTGGTATGCACTATACCGCCATGGCGGCGGTAAAATTTTTCCCGGGTGGTTCCTGTCGCTTCCCGGCAGACAGGGTGATGGAACCAGCCGCTGTCGGCATGGGAGTCGCTGTTCTTTTCTCTCTCCTCATTGCCTCGGCCATTCTGGCGGCAGCTTTGCAAGATGGCAAACAGGCGCTTGAAAATAAAATTTTGCTGTTGCACAGCGTATTTCTTTTAAAAAACAGGGTGATTTTTTTTAAAGTGCTGACTGTCGCCTTCGGTCTTGTCTTGGGTGCAGGTTGGATTGTTTCTCACATTCACGATGTGACAGAGCAGATCTCCAATCGATTTGCCCAGGAGATGGTTCTGAACAGAGTTGTCGAGGATGTTACCCATGAACTCGAATCTGTCATCTTTGATTTGAACCTGCTGGTTGACAGTGGGCACATATCCGAATTTTTAAACAAGGAAGGTGCCCAGGCCAAGGAGAGGTTGATCAACCAGTATATTTTTATTGCCCGGGAGCGGTTGATTTATGATGAGGTTCGTTTCATCGATGATCGTGGTGTGGAAATCGTGCGTGTCCATGCCGGGCATGGAAAGCAGGCTTTTTCACCGTCATCACAATTGAAGGATGTGTCCGGCACGGACTTTTTCAAGAATGTCATTTCCATGCCCAAGGGAGGGTTCCATGTTTCCCGTTTTGATTTGAGTGTGAAACAGGGAGAGATCGAAAAACCGGAGAAGCCTGTTGTACGTTTTGCCGCGCCTGTTTTTGATGATACGGATCGGAGAAGAGGTGTGGTTGTGCTCAATCTGATCGGGTCCGTCATTCTGGATCATATTCGCAATATGCCAAAGGATCCTGATCTGAATATTCACCTTGTTGATCAGGAAGGATACTACTTGCTGACACCCCGCCCGGAAGATGCCTGGGGGTTCATGTATGACAGGCCCATCACTTTCGCGACGCATTTTCCAATGGTCTGGAAATATGTCGAGGGTCGGGAGGTCGGTTTGCACTCCTCCGACCAGGGACAGTTTTTTTTCCAATCCCTGACCGTCTTGCTGCGCTCGGATGTCAAGCAGGAGTTTGCCAGGAACGGGCAGGAGTGGAAGATCGTCATCCACGTCAAACCATCGGGCTGGTCCTGGAGCAAGTTACGGCAGCATCCCGTGGCCATGGTGATCTTTTTTTGTTGTTTGCTGCTGAGTGGGCTGGTGGCCTGGATCGTCACTCTGTCAATGGTCGTGCGGCGTGATTCCAAGCTGACAGAGGCCGCAGTCCTGCGGGAACTTGAATTCCAAAAATTGGCCCTCGACGAGCATGCTATTGTTTCAGCAACTGATGTCAAGGGTGACATCACCTATGTCAACGACAAGTTTGTGGCCATCAGCGGTTACAGTCGGGAGGAGCTGATTGGCAGCAACCATCGCCTGGTCAAATCGAAGGAACACTCGTTGGCGTTTTACCAGGAGATGTGGCAGACCATTGCGCGTGGCCGTCCCTGGCATGGCGAAGTCAAAAACCTTGCCCGGAATGGGGAGGCTTATTGGGTGAGGGCGACCATCGTTCCATTTTTGAACGAGCAGGGAAAACCTTTCAAATATGTCTCTATTCGCACCGATGTGACGGCCATGAAGGCCATGGAAGCCAGCCTGATCGTGGCCAAGGAGGGGGCTGAGGCGGCTGCCCGGGCCAAGAGCGACTTTCTTGCCAACATGAGCCATGAAATCCGCACTCCCATGAATGCCATCATTGGTCTGAGCCACCTGTGCCTGCAAACCCTGTTGACGGCTCGCCAGAAGGATTACATCCGCAAGGTGCATCATTCGGCCACCTCCCTGCTGCGTATCCTCAACGATATTTTGGATTTTTCCAAGATCGAGGCGGGTCGTTTGGATATGGAGTCCATTGATTTCACCTTGGAAGAGGTGTTGGGCAGCCTTTCGACCATGATTGCCATCAAGGCTCAGGAGAAAAATCTGGAATTTTTGGTGAATACGGCTGTCGATATTCCTCCAAGCTTGCTCGGCGACCCCCTGCGCCTGGGACAGATTTTGATCAATCTGACCAACAATGCCATCAAATTCACCGACTCTGGAGAGGTGATCGTTATTACAGATGTCATCGAGCGACAAGAAGATTTTGTGCGATTACGTTTCACCATCCAGGATACCGGCATTGGGATGACGCCGGAGCAGATGGCAGGATTGTTTCAGGCTTTCACCCAGGCCGACACCTCCATGACCAGGAAATACGGTGGCACAGGACTTGGCCTGACCATCTCGAAACGCCTGATCGAGATGATGGATGGGAGCATTCGGGTCGAAAGCACGCCCAACGTGGGTTCCCGTTTCATCTTCGACGTGCGTTTGGGTATATCCAATCGGACCATGGAAAAATCCTTTATCCCTTCGACCGACCTGCGGGGCATGCGCGTTTTGGTCGTGGATGACAATCAAAGCGCCCGCAACGTGCTTGCGGATTATTTGCACTCGTTTACCTTCAAGGTGGCCACGGCCCAGGATGGCAAGGAGGCCATCAACAAGGTGCAGGAGGCGGACATGGCCGGCTCACCTTACGACCTGTTGATCATGGATTACATGATGCCGGAGGTGGATGGTATCACCGCAGCCGCCAAAATACGCCATGACCTGGGTTTGAGCCGGGTTCCGATCACGATCATGGCCACGGCCTACGGGGATGAAAGTGTCGTCAAACGCGCTGCCCGGGAGGCCCAGGTGGATGGCTTCCTGGTCAAGCCGGTCAGTCAGAGCCTGTTGTTTGAGTCCATCATGGATGCGTTTGGTCATGCCAAACCGGAAGACAAACGGGCCGGCATTGTCTATGGGGCTGAGAAAGAAGTGGCTTCCCGTCTCTCCGGCGCCCGTATTCTCCTCGTCGAAGACAACGAGATCAATCAGCAAGTCGCCCGTGAATTGCTGGAGCAGGCCCAAATAACGGTGGTCTTGGCCGGGAATGGCAGGCAGGCTCTCGATCTGGTGGCCAGTGAGGCGTTGGATGGCATTCTCATGGATGTCCACATGCCGGTCATGGATGGTTTGACGGCCACCCGCGAGATACGTAAAAATGCCCGATATGACGAACTTCCCATTCTGGCCATGACCGCCAATGCCATGTCCGGGGATCGGGATTTGTGCCTGGAGGCGGGTATGCAGGATCACATCGCCAAGCCGGTTGATCCTGATGGCATGTTTGCCACCCTGGCCCGCTGGGTCAAACCCACCCATCCCGGTGCGTTTTCGCCACAGTTGGGGCGGAGAGACGCAGGGCATTCCTCCTCTGCGGATTCTTCCTTGCACCCCCTGGAGATTCCGGGCATCGACACCCGTGCCGGTTTGCAACGCATCGGAAACAATCTCTCAGGTTACCGCAAGGTGCTTGCCAAATTTCGTACCAACCAGGAGAATGCCGATCAGGCCTTGCGCAAGGCGTTGGCGGAGGGTGATCTGGCGACAGCCGAAAGGGTTGCCCACACTTTGAAGGGGGTTTCGGTCACCATTGGAGTCCGTGACTTGCCGGGCATCGCCGGGGATCTGGAATCAGCCATCAGGCGGGGAGATGATCCGCGGTCATGGGGTGTGTTGTTGGATCGGCTTGCCAGCGCGTTGCAAAATACCTGCGCGGCTCTTGATCAGGCTTTGCCCGATTTGGTGTCGGAACCTCCCGCACGGGCGCCGCGACACGCCATGCCCGATGGAGTCATGGGCAGCGAGGAGGTGATCCTGTTACGCAAGGCCTCAGAGCAATTGGCTGTCTTCGATGCCGATGTCGAAAATACCCTGGCTTCTCTGCGCCAGATGGCTCGATCCGGCGCGTTGCTCGACTGGGTGGAGCAGATGGAACGGCAGGTTTCTCAGTACGAATTTGAACATGCCGCACAAACACTGACCCAATGTGCCCGCGAGCTGGCTGTGGACCTGGAAGCCAATAATGGTTGACCTGACGCCCAAATCATCCATTCTGATCGTGGACGATGTCCCGGAAAATCTTGATGTTCTCAAGAATATCCTGCTGGGTGAGTACACGGTGCGTCCTGCCACCCACGGCTCGTTGGCCTTGCGTCTGGCGCGGATGGATCCACAGCCGGATTTGATCCTTCTCGACATCGTGATGCCTGGGATGGATGGATATGAGGTGTGCCGTCAACTGAAGAGTGATACGCACACCCGCGATATCCCGGTGATTTTTATCACCGCCAAATTCAGTGTCGAGGATGAGCTGGCTGGTTTGCAGATGGGTGCTGCAGACTATATCAGCAAGCCGGTCAGTCCCCCGATCGTTTTGGCCCGGGTACGGACCCAACTGGCTCTGCGCCGTATCAACCAGGACATGGAAGAAAAAAATCGCCGACTATACGAGATCAATGAACGTTTGAATGACAGCATGGAACAGCTGTCCGCTTCCGAGGAGCGGTTCCGAGGTTTGGTGCAGACCATTCCGGATGTTGTCTACAAGATCGATGCCGAGGGGTGCTTCACTTTCTTGAACAAATCCATCGAACGGCTCGGCTACCACCAGTCCGAGTTGATTGGCAGGCATTTTTCAGAAATCATTCATGGTGCGGATGTCAGAGATGCCAGTCTGGACAAGGTTTTGAAAAAAATAGGCAAAGGCACGATCAACCCTGAACAGAAGGTGTTCGATGAGCGACGCACCGGATTGCGCATGACGGTTGGACTGGAAATTCGTCTGCGTACCAAATCAGGCCAGGCTGCGGAAGTGGTCGAAATCAATAATATTGACGCATCCACGATCCGTGTTGAGGTCAACAGCGCCGGGATCTATGGCGATGTTGGCAACGAATCATCCTACCGCTCCCGTCGTTATGTGGGTACGGTGGGGGTCATCCGCGATATTACTGATCGGCAGCGGGTCCAGAAAGCTTTCATGGAGGAGCGGAAGTTGCTGCGTCAGCTGATCGATGCAGTGCCTTTGCCGGTTTTTTTTGTCGACAGTGCTGGCGCCCTGATTTTTTCCAATCAAGCCTTCCGGGAATTTACCAACGTTCAGGAAGAAGGGATGGCGGCCATTTTTCTCCAGAATATTTTTGGGGCCGAAGAGGCGCCCAAGCTGGCCACACTGATGACCGGGTTGCTGGTCGATCCGGCGTGTGGGCGGGTCCATGAGGAGATGGTCCTGCAGTCAGGATCCGGGCAAGATCACCATGTCGATGTCATTCTGTCGAAATTTGTCAGGGAGAGTCAAGAAACTCCAGCCATCATTGGGGTTTTGGTGGATGTGACGGAGCAGAAAATTTTTACCGCAGAGCTGCTCCGGGCCAAAGGGCAGGCAGAGGGGTTGGCGATCAAGGCTGCGGAAGCCAGTCGGGCCAAGGGGGAGTTTTTGGCCAACATGAGCCATGAAATCCGTACCCCGCTGAATGCCGTGATCGGTTTGACGCATTTGTGTCTGCAAACGGAACTTTCCGATCAGCAGCGGGATTATTTGAGCAAAATCTCCCTGAGCGCTCATGCTTTGTTGCAGCTTTTGAATGATATTCTCGATTTTTCCAAGATTGAGGCCGGCAAGCTGGTTGTGGAGAGCGTGCCCTTTTCCCTGGAAAACGTTCTCGGTGAGTTGTTGACCATTCTGGGTGTCCACAGCCAGAAAAAAGGGTTGGAACTGCTGATGATGGTTGATCAGGGTATTCCCAGCCACATGGTGGGTGATGGGTACCGTCTCGGGCAGGTTTTAACCAACCTGGTTGGCAACGCCATCAAGTTTACCGAAAAAGGTTCGGTCACGATAGCCCTTGCGGTGGCGGAAGAGACCCAGAAGCAGGTTTGCCTCAGATTTGCCGTGACCGATACCGGCATCGGCATGACACAGTCACAAATGGCCAACCTGTTCCAGGAGTTTGCCCAGGGAGACAGCTCCACCACCCGGAAATATGGTGGTACCGGGTTGGGATTGGCCATCTGCCAACGTTTGGTGAGGTTGATGCACGGTCAGATCAGCGTGGTGAGTATGCTTGGAGAGGGGAGTTGTTTTACGTTTGTCGTCTGGATTGACAAGGTGGCCGACGGGTATCCGGTGCATCCGCTCTCCACGGAAAGTATCCAGGATTCGTTGTCCACATGTGGCCACGTCGGGGGAGCCTGGCCGGATAGGCAGGGGAGCGGGCGGGAACCAGCCGACACCCTGAGGGGTGTTGAGGTTCTCCTGGTGGAAGACAACGACATCAATCTTCAGGTGGCTCGGGAGCTTTTGGAACAACGCCAGATGCAGGTTACCGTTGCCCGTCATGGCCGGGAAGCGGTGACGTGGGTCGGCCAACGGGCCTTCGATGTCATCCTCATGGATGTGCAAATGCCGGTCATGGATGGCCTTGAGGCGACCCGGATGATACGTGGCATGGAAAAATGCAAGGAGCTACCGATTATTGCCATGACGGCCAATGCCATGGTGGGAGATCGGGAGGAGTGTCTTGCAGCTGGTATGAACGACCATGTCACCAAGCCTATCTCCCCGGGGGAGTTGTATGCCGCTTTGGTCAAGTGGGTTCAAAGGGTTCCGGGTGAAGTGCGCGGGAGAGCTGCCCCATCCGGGTCGGGGAAGGTGCGATCCCGGGATGTTCCCCTGCCCGTTTTACCAGGAGTTGATACAGCCAGGGGGTTGCGTAACCTCGGCGGCAATGTTCCCCTTTACTGCAACCTGCTCCGAAAGTTTTCCCAGAACCAGGGGGGGGCGTGTGCGCGGATGGAACGTTTTCTGGACAGTGGTGACGTGAGAGGATTGGAGCGTACTGCCCACACCCTGAAGGGGGTTGCGGGCACAATAGGTGCGCTGGCGCTTGCCGATCTGGCAAAAGAGATGGAAAGATGCGCCCGATTTGCGCCGGAATCGCCCGAATTGCGGGAACATCTGACTGCGGCTGCCGGGGAGTTGGCTCAAGTTGTGACAGCCGTTGCCGCGACGCTTTGCCAGCAGGATCTACCTGGCGACGCAAACGACCATGCCACTCCTGCTGTCGATGCGACACCTGAGGCATTGCAACCCCTCTTCCAGGAGGCGGTTGACATGTCGCTTGCCTACGATCCTGCCGTGGAGAGTGTCATCGAAAAAATAGCGTCCATGGTCTGCGCTCTCCCCCGCAGGGAGAGGCTGGCATCCATCCAGGCCACCCTGGAGGTCTACGATTTCGAGGCCTGTCTGACGCTTCTGCATGCCTGGGCCAATGCGGAGGGGATCCGGCTGACGGGAGAGCTGCCACCGGCACATTGTGCGACGTGATATGGTTGTGGCATGCAGCACCTTGCCAAAAAAGTCGGTGGTGTCTGGCGTTGCCCCAATAGTATGATATAGCGTAGATTTTCTTCGATGTGGTGACACGGCCATGGAAGGAGAAAAATATGCTGCCCTTGGCGATTTTTCTTGACGCCATCTTTCTATCTCTGGCAGCCTTCTCCAGGGAATCTGGACTATGGAGCCACTCTTTATGGTATTGACTTGAATGGAAGATTTGATGAACAGCAAAACGCCGTGGGAAAATGCTGCGGAATCAGATGGTACAACGGATTCTGAGCGATACTTGACACGACTCGCACGCAAGGCATTCTTGAGCCTTTGGAGTTATTCGAACCCGTATACCGACAAAGGTCGGTCGGAGGGCAAAGGAGACGGTAAGGAGCTGTGCGACCTAATGGTGGTATTTGGAAATAACGTCCTGCTGTTTTCGGATAAGCACTGCTCGTTTTCGTTGTCCCAAGACATCAAGATTGCTTGGCCTCGCTGGTACAAGCAAGCTGTTGAGAAGTCTGCCGAGCAACTCTCTGGTGCGGAGAGATTTCTCAAGAAATACCCGACGCGCATTTTTCTTGATAAAAGTTGTAAATATCGCGTTCCCGTCACCATACTAAATCCGAACGTTGCGCGTTATTTCCTTATCGCAGTGACACGAAATTCCCATGACGCTGCCAAGAGATTCTGGGGTGGCGGTAGTTCTGGTAGCCTGATGTTAGACACCTCCATTGAGGGGGATGCTCACTATGAGATTCCGTTCCGCATTGGTTTTCCTTTGCAGAATCAGCGGTTTGTCCATGTATTTGACGAGATGATTCTCGATGTTCTTTTAGAAAAACTTGACACCGTTCCAGATATTGTTGCCTATCTTGCGTGTAAAGAGGCCTATCTCGGTCGCAAAAATGTGCCGGTTCGTGCAGCCGGCGAAGAACAGCTTCTTGCCAATTATATGCTCACTATGAAGGACGGCAAACATATATTGCCTGATATTGCTGATAGAACAACTGGAGTGACCTTTCTCGAAGGGGGCTGGGAATCTTACTCTGCCAGTCCTCAACGATCTGCAAAAAAAGCTGCTGATGCTCCGAGTTACATGTGGGACAGGTTCATCGATTATCAAAGCTCTTTCATCCGTGCTGGTACCGCAACGTCGTTACCAGGTTGGAATTCAACAATATCAGACCACGAACAAGTTGTCCGGGCCTTGGCCGATGAGACGAGGCAGTCCCGCCGAATGCTAGCCGAGTCATTTCGTCACGCTCTTTCCCAAAGCGTACCCGGTCGCATGTTTGCGAGGATTTTTTTTGGCGATAGATCAGACAGGGCCTATGTATTTCTCACAGCCCCAAAGCTTGACGAGGGAACATATGAGCAGTACCGAGACATGCGACATGATGTGTTGCTTGCCTATTGTCTCAAGGCAAAATTAAATTTCCGGCGATCATCGAGGCTATTGGGATTGCTTCAGAACCATTGTCAGAGTCGTTTTCGTCGCAGGATTTTCTGTATGTTCCATTTGGCAATGAAAAACTTAATGCTGAGGAAACGACTGTGTGGCAGAACATGATGGCAGAATGTGACATTCTGCAATCGCCATCAGTGAGTGCGATCAAGGGCGGGAACAATGAATTTCCGATGCCATTCAACCTTCCCAAGGAAGCCGAGTTTTGTTCAGCAAAGGCAGGAATGCCGATGAACCGGGCTATGCGCAGGGCTATGGCGAAGCAGGCGCGTGGTATACCTGTCTTGCCAACACTAAAATGAACTTGTCTGCACATAATTATATTTAATTACAGACACATCATGAAAGAAATCCACAGCACTCTCATTGTTTTGTTGCTCTGTTGGAGATTGTTTGACCCATTTCGGAAGCAAAATTAAGTCCATCGGAATCGAGGGGGATGACACTACGACCATGCGCCACGCTGTAACAGAGCAGGTTACCGGAACAGATCGATGCAAAAAAGCAATCGTTGACGCCGCTTCTGCCGAGAAAAAATCACAGCTCGGTCAGTTTATGACACCGTTGGGAATTGCCGACTTCATGGCATCAATGTTTTTGAATACTGCGGGGCGTGACGTAAGTCTGCTGGACGCGGGTGCTGGTGTCGGGTCTCTGACTTCGGCATTTGCCATGAAGACAATAGAGGACGGAGCGGCATCCATCCGGGCCATGGCTTGGGAGATTGATGCTGAAATGCTCGGATCCCTGGCGGAAAGGTTTGACGATCTCGCTGGCAAAAGCAGATGTCGTGGAATCCCCTTTGATTACAGAATCGATCATGGGGATTTTATCAATGCTGCAAGCCGTGTCATCTTAAGCCGCAAAGTTCCAGGTTTCACGCATGCCATCCTTAATCCGCCGTACAAGAAGATCAATTCGGCTTCTTTCCATCGGCAGTTTTTACGGATGGCGGGCATTGAGACCGGAAATCTTTATTCGGCTTTTGTAGCGCTTTCTCTGCTTTTGTTGGAGGATGGCGGTGAAATGGTTGCCATTACCCCGCGCAGTTTTTGTAATGGTCCTTATTTCAGGCCGTTCCGTCAACTTTTACTAAAGCACGCCGCTCTTCACCGCGTTCATGTGTTCGATGCCAGAGACCAGGCGTTTCGGGGTGATGATGTGCTGCAAGAAAATATTATCTTTCACATGATCAAGGGGGGTATCCAACGTTCGGTGATGATCTCGACCAGTACCGATGCATCGTTTTCCAACATCAGGAAGTGGGAGACGGATTTTTCCGAGGTTGTCATGCCCGGAGACCGCGAAGCGATCTTTCATCTCGTGACCGACGAGAGCAACGTTGAAATGGGGCGGCAAATGGCGGCTTTCACGCGTACTCTGGAGGATCTTGGCATTGGCGTGGCCACTGGCCCAGTTGTCGATTTCAGGCTGAAAGACCATTTGCGAAAATGTGTTGACGTAGGCTGTGTTCCGCTTATCTATCCTCTTCACTTTTCACTCGATGTTCAAGTTTTTCCCTTCTTGACAGTTTTTTCACCCGTCAAACAGCC
>JADGBZ010000034.1 GCA_015231175.1 Magnetococcales bacterium
ATTCGAGTTTGGTAGGGCTGTGTGACCGCGATCAACCAAGAAGGGACACTACCCAGTAACGCATCCCACACCGGATGACTATGGCCAGACGGGTCGGTCTCATGGAGTTTTTCAGTCACCATAAATCGCGGGTCGGAAGAGAAGAGAACTTCGGAGTATCCATATTTCAACCCCTCGCCCAGAGGGTGGGAAACATCCCACCGGTATCCAAGCACCATGCGCGCCAGGATGATCCAGAGTTCCCTCATGGTGGTGCGGACGCCGACCTCTACCAACCGGTCGAATACGTTCAAGACACGTTTTCGCACCCGTTCATCCCGCAATTTTTCAAGATGGCGTTTGGGCAAGGGCACCGATTCCGCCGTGATTTGCTCAAGAGTCGGATCGGAGAGGATGCGATTCAGCATCTGGCCGGAAATTCCCTGACTCAAGTCGGAGAGGATGCGATTCAGCATCTGGCCGGAAATTCCCTGACTCAAGGGGTTCCTCAGGCTTAAATCGATCACCAGCAATCCGTTCCGCGCTTTTTCCGCATCTGACGATTCCCCGTAGACCAATCGGTTCCGGCATTGCCGGTCAAGTTCTTCCGCCAGACTCGGCAAGGTCTCCCTGGCATCACTGCGAAGGAGATGAAGGGGATATTCGTTGATGGCAATGCAGAAAGGTTTTTTCGCGGAAACAGCTTCGCGCCAGCGGTCACGCACGGGTGCGATGCTGCCTTTGCGCATGGTAGCCGTGGCATCCTCGATGACCACTGCGCCCTGTTGGCGTAGTTCGGAAGCAAGCCTGCGCAATACGTGGGTCTTGCCATCTCCGGCGTTTCCAGTCAGGAACAGACTGACACCCTGACGGACTTGCTCAGCAATGAAATCCTCCACCGCCAATTGCACATGAAGGCGGTCGAATTCGGGTTCAGACAGAGAATCGGAGGTGATCTTTGGCCCCGCCTCGGCGAGTTGACGCCAGAAGGACACCGACATCCCCGGTGTTCCGGGATGCGCCGAAGATTCTGGCGATGGGGGAGAGGGAGGCATGGCGGCAGTGTTCTCCTGGTCCTCCAGGGTGGGGAGCCGATCACTCAACTTCCAGGAACCTGACATCATCAAAGCGGTCATGCTTGGCACATGACGCAACCTTGGCGCAAGCCAACGGGTAACCCAATAATTCACAACACGCTCACCAGCCCGCCTGAAATCCTGTGGCCTCGCCAGGTAGTCGGGAAGTTCGACCGGGCGGTTGTTGAGGAAGTCCACAGCCTGGGGGGCAAGCGCGGTCACATAAATCAAACGTTGCCGATTGTGCCGCATCAAGGCGTCCGGTGGAAAGCCCAATTCGCGCAATCCGGCCACAAGAAGACGCAACTTTGGGCTTGGACCCTCGCCAAAAATGCTGTTGACGTCCTTGAATTTTTTTTGATGACGGAGGAATTCTTCCACCGCATTCCTGGTTTCGCTCAAAAACTGAAGCGTGCCAAACCCGGCGGTCAGCCCCAGTCGGCGAAAACGCAATTCTGGTTGTTGCTCACTGATGGTTCCCGCCGGGAGTCTGACACGTTCATACTGACTGCTGCCTTGGGCGTAGAGACTGGTCGTGCCGAGATAGACCAGGGGATTGTCGCGATAAACCTCCGCGTTCTTAATCTGGGAGGAGATGATGGAAGCTCCCGAGTACTGGCGGCGGTAGTCATCGCCTATCTGGGGCGAATACAGGAGCAAAGCGGCCAGTTTGCCGCCAAGAATGTGATTGTACGGGGGAATGGCTCCGCAGGTGCTGATCTCCAGCATATTGACGCCCGCATACCGGCTCTTGATGGCGTCGAGCACCGTTTGCAGGGCAAGCCTCACCTCTTCGCGAGCCAATACGGCAAGAAAACGTTCGGGGTTTTGCAGATTATCTCGATGGGTGAGCAGGGTAAGACGGGCATGGAGCAGGTCGGCCAGCAGGGCCGCCCGCTTGCGGGCCACCAAATGCCGACGCGCTTTCTGCATAGTGGGACTCTTGAAGGGTTTGGCCTCCAGATTCAGCACCTCGTCGTCTACCGGCGGGTGATCGCTGCCAAGCTCCAACGCTTCCCCGTCTTCGACCAGAAGCAGGGGCCCATCGTTGCCGGATCGCAACCGAGCCAATTCCTTCAGAGTCTCGTCGCGCAAGAGGTCGAATTCTTTTGCCTTGCGCCTCAAAAGGGAAATCAACGCTGGTTTGGGATGGGTGATTTCTTCGGGTGATGCTAACCCTTCCGCATGAACGTCTTCTATCGCGGCGGCGAGTTGTGTTTCCATCCACTCGTATTCTGCGGTCAATCTCCCCTCACGGGCGGATTTTCCAAATCGTTCCGAGAGTGCTTCCAGGTTCCAGCACAGGTCTTTTTCCCGTTCCACGCCCATTTGCAGGGCAGTGTTGGTCAGACCGATGATTCCCATCACCGCATGATTGGGATGGGCGGCGTCTCGCACGAGGTAGAGCAGTTGCCGACCGGGTGTGGAAAATTGTGGGATGGCCCAGGTATGGCGGAAATATCGCCAGATTTCCCGCAAAAAATGCCCCGTATGCTCGTCAACCCCTTCCGACGTGACCAATTGCAAATAGGGACGAATGACGGTGCTAAGGGACGAATCCCGATCTTCGCCTTGGCGTGCCTGAGCACCGAGCAAGCGGGCATGCAATTCCGCGCCCTCAGCGATCAATCCGGTGATGGATTTTTTGCCGGTCTTGGGTGTTGGAGCCTCCATGCGCTGGATAAAAGCACGTACAGCGGGATCGCGAAGCTGGGCCTCGACCGCCGGGCGAAAGACTTCCTTTGTCTTTTTCTTTTCTTCAAGGATTTCTTCAGGGTTGAGGCCATGTCGTCGCGATGGGACGGAATACAATTCAATGCCGTAGCCATCTTCACGGATCTTCCATCCCAGCCTTTCCAGGTCCAGGAGGACACGAACCGCCGCCATGAAGGCGTAACGATCCTCTCCGACCATGGGGTGACTGGTGGCCCAACGAAGCTCCGCCGAGAGCAACGCCTCCCGATCCTGTTCCGTGGTGAGTGGGGCGCGGGCCAGGGTACGCGCCATGGCAAGGTAACGTTCGGCGGCGACACCCGTCAATTTTGGTTGAACGGAAACGATCATCTGACCCTGCAAATCACAATGCGAAGCTGATGGTGGATTGATCCAACCCTGGCCCTTCGAAAGGGGGGCTCCCGCGCAATCCTTGCCCGTGTTGCCGGAAAATGATGCACATCCCTACGAAGGTAGGATATTCTACAAGAAAGCCACCCCATTGACCAGTCGGTGCAGACATGGAACAACGAATCAGCTTGCGTGAGGCCAACCAGCATTTAGCCCGTTACATCAAGGCGGTTGAAGCTGGAGAGGAGGTCATCATCACCCGGCGCGGACAACCCATCGCCCGTCTGATGCCTCTGCCCCGTGAACGAGTGTTGAGCGAAGAGCAGCAGGTGGCCCGCGAACGCACCCGGATGAGGATGCAACAGGGCTATGCCCTGGGAGGGGAACCAATTTCCCGGGATGAACTCCATGAACGGTGAGCGGTACACCCTCGACACCAACATCCTTCTCTATGCCCTGGACCGCGAGGCAGACAAAAAGCACACCATCGCTTCAGCGTTGCTGGATCAAGCGGTCGCGGAGAACTGCGTGTTGATGCTCCAGTCTCTGGGCGAATTTTTCCGGGCAGCGACCGCCAAAGGCAAAATGCCTGTTGCGGAAGCCTCCGATCAGGTGCGGGACTGGCTGACTTTGTTTCAGGTTCAATCCGCCGGACCACCCACAATTACCAAGGCACTCCGTGCAGTGCAAGACCATGGCATTTCTTTCTGGGACGCCATGCTGTGGTCCTGCGCCAAGGAAGCTGGTTGTGCCATGGTGGTCAGCGAGGATTTCCAGCACGGGCGAGTGCTGGAGGGAGTCAGGTTTCATAACCCGTTTTTAGACGCTTCTGGTTCAGATGAAAAATAGCTTCTGAAATAGGTGGGGAGGAATTTTGCATGAACCTGCCGCGACGATATGCCGCCGACGATATCCGTGAGTTGGTTGATTTCCTTGCCAAAGACCCCGAACGAACTCCTGTGGCCTTGGCCGAGTAGTGTCCCAGGGAGTGGTGTAAATTTCGGAGCCAGCCGGGGGGCGGCGCAGCGCTCCTACGGATAGCTGGCGGAGCCGACCCCCGGCGGGATGGCGGTCACGGTGGTTCTTTCCTAGAGTGAAGTTGGCCACATCAACTCAAAGGAGAGGAGATCACCATGACCCCCGAGGACAGGATGACATTGTTGACCTTGGCGGAGAAGTCCGGAGAACCGAGCTTCTTGCGCGATCTGGGAGAATTCGTGCTTCAGAAGCTGATGGAGATCGAGGCGGAGGAGCGTTGCGGCGCTGGCCGCTATGATCGTTCGGACGAAAGGAGCAACTATCGGAACGGGTATCGGGATCGTCTCCTGGAAACCCGGCTGGGAACCATGGAGTTGAAGGTCCCGAAGTTGCGCAAGGGCAGCTACTATCCGTCCTTCCTTGAGCCCCGCAAGACGACGGAAAAGGCATTGGTGGCCGTGGTGCAGGAAGCCTATGTTCAAGGCGTATCCACCCGGCGGGTTGACGAACTGGTCCAGGCCATGGGTATGAGCGGCATCTCCAAGAGCCAGGTTTCCAGGCTGTGCGCCGAGATCGATGAGCGCGTCCGATCCTTCCTGGACAGGCCCCTGGCGGGAGAATGGCCTTTCCTCTGGCTGGACGCCACTTGGCTCAAGGTGCGACGGGCGGGGCGCATCATCTCCGTGGCCGCAACCATCGCCGTAGCCGTGAACAGTCAGGGACAGCGAGAAATCATCGGTCTCAAGGTCGGTCTGTCCGAGGCGGAACTTTTCTGGACCGACTTCCTGCGCAGTCTGGTAGGCAGGGGGCTGACAGGTGTTCGGCTGGTCGTCTCCGATGCCCATGGCGGCCTGAAGGCGGCTATCGGAAAGGTCCTGGGAGCCACATGGCAGCGATGCCGGGTCCACTTCATGCGCAACATCCTGGCCTGTGCTCCCAAGAGCCATGCCGACATGGTGGCCGCCGCCGTCCGCACCGCCTTCGCCCAGGAGGACATGGAGTCCGCCAGACGTCAGTGGCGCTCTGTGGCTGATTCCTTGCGGGGGAAGTTCAAGGAGGCGGCCAGGACCATGGACGAGGCCGAAGATGACGTCCTGGCCTTCATGGGCTTCCCCAGGAAACTGCGTCGCCAGATCCATTCCACCAACACCATTGAACGGCTCAACCGGGAGATCAAACGCCGCACCGACGTGGTGGGCATCTTCCCCAATGAGGAGGCCATCATCCGACTCACGGGAGCTGTCCTCATGGAGATCAACGACGACTGGACCGTCTCCAGACGCTACCTGAGCCTGGAGGCCATCAAGGAATCCATGAACGAAAACGGTGACGCAATGACCATGCTTGAAGCTGCTTGATCAGACAAAGGAGAGACCACCGAATTTCCACCACTTGACGGGACATGATCCTTGGCCGGGATGAGGGAACTGGTTGCCATATTGAAACACTTCGAGAACATGACAGACCAGGACATTGAAGCGATGGTTAGGAGACACTGGAGTGACTCCTGATTCCAAATATATTCATTTACTTCTTATACATAGAACACCGGTACATCCGCGCTCCCCTGGCTTCTGAAGGCCCGCCCGTCGCGCACCGTCACTTGGTCCCCCACTGCCAGCCCCGCCTCGGCAGGCACCTCCACCACCCCCTGGGCCGTGGCTACGCGGACCATTCCACCGTTGAGGGCCACCACCCTCCCGGTCACGGCCCGCCGACCGGCCAGCAGACGTTGCAGGTCAATCAGCGGCTGGGACACCCTGCTGGTCAAGGAGTTGGCCGAAGCCGGGGCGGTGGGCAAGAACGGCAAACCCATGGACAAGGGCTACCTCTACCGCATCCTGGCCAACCGCCTCTACCTGGGGGAAATCGTCCTGGGAGCCGAGGTCTTTCCCGGAGAGCACCAAGCGATCATCGACCGGGAGACCTGGGAGGGCGTCCGCGAAACCCTCGCCTCCAACACCCCCCGCCGGAACGACAACCGGGTGCAGTCCCCGGCCCTGCTCAAGGGGATCGTCCGTTGCCGCCACTGCGACCGGGCCATGAGCCCCACCTTCACCCGCAAAGCGGGCCGGATGTACCGCTATTACACCTGCCAGAACGCCTGCAAGAACGGCCACGACGCCTGTCCCCAGCGCACCGTGGCCGCCGGAGAGATCGAGGCGGTGGTGATCGGGCAGGTGCGCACCATGCTGCGGTCGCCGGAGATGGTGGTGAAGACCTGGCAGGCCAACGAGGAGGTTTCCGAACGGGACGTGGCCGAGGCCCTGCGGCGGCTCGACCCGGTGTGGGAGGAACTCTTCCCGGTGGAGCAACAGCGGCTGGTACACCTGCTCATCGCCCGGGTGGAGGTGGAAAAGGGCGGGGTGAAGGTGCATCTGCGCGCCGAGGGACTCGATACTCTGGCCCGTGAACTGAACGATCTCTGGAACCAGAAAGAGGAGGTGGCGGCATGAAAGCGGAATTGAGCCGGGACGGCAAGGAGATCATCGTCACCATCCCCGTTTGTCTGAAACGGCGGGGTGGGCGCAAGCTGATCATCGCCCCGGAGGGAGCCGGAATGCCCACGCCCCGGGACGACACCCTGGCCAGGCTGGTGGCCAAGGCCCACAAGTGGTTGCGCCTGCTGGAAGGCGGCAAGGTTCCCTCCATCAGTGCGTTGGCGGAACAGGAGAAGTTTGACCTTTCCTATGCGTCCAGGGTGTTGAGCTTGACCCTGCTTGCGCCGGATATTATCGAAGCCATCCTGGATGACCGCCAGCCTGATGTCATGACGTGGCGCGAACTGAGAAAGCCGTTTCCCATGATATGGGAGGAGCAACGTGAAAAGTGGGGCATAAAAAATCCATAATCCCGTGAGCAGGCAAGGCACCATTCTCGTTTGCGCAACTGATTATCTCGTTCGAAACTCCGCGAGCCGGGAACAATCGACCAGACGGTCGAGGTTCTGGAGAGTAAAAACCTTGCCATGGGTAGCCAGGAGCAGCTTTTTCATGTCCTCCCGCCGCACCTTGAATCCCCTGCCAGCCACACAGGCAATGACCTCGAACCTGGGTGGCTGGTCCTGGTTTCTTCCTTGCATGGACAAAGCACCCAGATGTTGGACACGGGTCACCTTATCCCGTGCCGTGCCGTCGTCCTCGGTGATCTTGGCCTCGATAACCACCAGGGGATTGAACTCGTCGGGTATGATGAAATCTGGGGCTTGGTCGAAGCCGATCATGCGTTCGGCTCGCTTGGTCTTGCGGAACCCGACCCCGGCGCGGACCAAAGCCCCCTCGATAGCACTTTCCAACACATCGCCCACCAGTTCACTTACCGAGTCCCGGTGCCCTGCGAATGGCCGCCCCAGGAAGCGTTCGTAGAGCAGCATGGCGTAGGGCACCCCCATGTCGGCGAGAGGCTGAATGCTGGCCAAGCCGTTCCGGGTGTCTGCCTGTTCCAGGCGGTGCATGGTGCCCTCCACCACCGAAGGGGCACCTTCCCTGAGCAGAAGGCATGCCGTTTCGACCAGAGCACGCAACCGCTGACTGGTTAAGCTGTTGCCCAATTTCAGGGCGGTAAGCGGTTCCATCCTGATCTTGCGGTCCAGGGTACGAATCGCCCCTTGGCTCACGTCAATACCCGTCCGTTGGATGGCCACATAGGCCCACTCCGGCGGCGTAAATCCCAGTATGGCCCGCAACACGATGAAGGAGACAGGAGTCTGCTGGACCACTTCAAGCAGAATCTCAGGAGATATCTGGCGGAACCCTCCTGTGGCGCGCTTGATGGCCTCGTAGCCCTGGGCAAACGCGGGATAATCGATGAATCCTGGCCCTTTCGGCAATGTCAGGAACTCGGATTGCAGACTGCCGAACACCGCATCGACGTAGATGTCCAGATCTGACTGGATTTCCGCGAAGGGTACCTCAAAGGGGAACGGCATGGGTTTCCCTCCAGGCAAACAGTCCTGCCGTCGGTTCCTCTTCGCAAACGGGTGCAGCGATGCCAGCAACAATCCGTTTAATGGCTTCCTGGCTATCCCCGAAACCATTCACTGTTTGGGCCAGGATCGCTAGCCTCTCCGGCGTCGTCAGGTTGGGATTCCATGTGTGCCGCAACCGCCAGATGGCCATACGGGTAAGATGACCAAATACGATGCAACGGACATCCCCGGCGGATGGCTTCAGTCCCGCTTTGCGTAGCTGAATCAACTCCCTGATCACAATGGGCAGAAGAACGTCAATCTCACCGAACAGGAGCGTTGCGTTGGTTTGGCCATTGGCCCGGCAAACAAACACCGTATCGACGATGGACGAGCCAGTTCCGTGGATGTGGATCGATCCCCCCATTTCAGCCGGACATGGCAGGGATGCGGTGCAGGTCAATCCAGCGTCCAGGATGGCAACCCCCACCGCGTGGTAGGCCTCGATCCGGTTGTGATGGTAAGTGAAGGCCAGAGGCGCACCAGGTTTCAACGCCTGTGCCATGCGCCGGTAAACTGCGGACAGCCCTTCGGTGAAATACTCAAACCCTCGTCCCTGGGAAACATTGCCGGTCAGTTCCTGCGGTGATAGCGCCGTCTTCTGGTCGAACCCCACACATCCGCTGTCGGCCAACTGCCGCAGCCAAGCATGGCAGAAATCCATCAGTTCCCCATACTGGACATTGCCGAAGTAAGGCGGATCGGTGAGTACTGCGTCCAGAGTGGCGGTGGGTAGCGTCATATCTGTCGAGGATGCACGGTGGAGTTCCACCCTGCGTGGGCGAGCACCGTTGTTGCGCTCGCCTATCCACTCTCCCTGGATCGGGATGGTGGTCTTGCGTCCGTTCCTGTGGTCCACCTCGAAGGGTGCGCTGCAATAACGTTTGGCCTTCAGGAATTTCTCCACGATGTTTGCCCACCCTCCTGAGCCCACGTTCACACCGTGGCCGTTGAGGGTGCCGAGCAGATTGGATTCGCACTGCACCAGACCCACCGGAAAACCGTGGACAGAGAAAATATCCAATGACTTTAATGCCATTGTGTCGTATCGGCACAACATGTTCTGGTAACGGAGCAGATCGGAGAGGTTGGTTGCCAGGGCGCGTCGTACCCGTTCGTCGGCGATTCCGGCAATGAGGCGGCAGCTCAGTTCCAAGCCCAGGAGTTGGCGCTCGTTGAACATGTCCCGATAGCGTCCGTACCCCCACCGGTGCAAGCGACCAGTTTCGTCTCCAGCGGGAATGATATCCTCGGGAACAAATCTGGGGGTTGTCTCCTGCCAACGGGATGTGGCCAGCTTGGCTTTCTCCAGATCCTTGGCGTCCGGCTTTTTGAAGAAACGTCCCCGGTGGCGTTCTTTTTGGTGGGGATTGTGGTATTCAATGGCGAAAAGCCGATGTCCGGGTGGTTCCGCTCCCGGTCTGGGGTAGCTGTTGGCATGACCGCAATGAGGGCAGGAACACTGACCGCGTTTGGCAGGCCCGACGTTGCGCAGTCCGCTTCCGCACCCACCGCATCTTCCGGGGTTTCGGAGGTCTACCACCTCGTTCAAGTCGCCGCAACCAGGGCAGACCAAAACATTGCGAGGGTGTCGCTTGTTCTCGGCCAGCAGGTAGCCGGGGAACAGGTCGAAGGTGCCGCCACACCGTTCGCAGTCAAGAACCTTGACCCAGAGGAAGTACTTCACGGGTACATCGCGCTCTCCGTACAAAGGACAGTCGGTGTTGTACAGTCCCCCAACCTCGCGTTCCAAATCGGCCATCAGACCATCGGCGGCAATTCGGTAAGCGGCAAGGTCGAGATGCTCAATCTCTTCCCGGACAATCCAAAAGGACATGGGGTTGATGTCGCAACCGATCACGTCACAGCCGACGCGGTTGGCCTCGATCAATGGCGTACCGCCTCCCATGAAGGGGTCAGCTACGGTCTTTCCTGAAAAATCGTTGGCACGGAAGAACGTCTCTGCCAGAGGGCGATCCCCAAACTCTGCCAGCAACAACCCCCGGAATAGCGTGCCAGGACGGCGGGCAAACCACTTATGCACGGCGATGATCGGTCGGTAGTTTTGCTGAATCTGCTTCTCTTTCAATGCCAGGGAAGCGATCAAGGAGATATCGAAGGTCGATTCGATGGTCATTGAAAAGGGTGTCTCCAAGAGTTGATCTGGTCTTCCGAAGATGATCTCGGACCCAAGTTTACCTCCTTTTCCGTTTTCAAGCCAACCATCCTGCGCATCAAACGGGTCAACAGGCTGTTGACCAGCGAGATTCCTTCGTTATTCGATAGTTAAGGCGGGTCAACAGCTACTGGACCCGCAGGGGGCGGGTCAACAGGTTTTGGAGAATACTGGCCGAGAGAGAAGAGACGGGCGGATTCCGACTCCGACGGGTCCGACACCGAACCAAGTTCCTTCTCGAACCACCCGTGCTAACCATTGGAAACATTGGGGTTTTTAAACGCCGAAAGACCGCCGGGGTGGGCGGTCTTTCGGAAGAGAAAACCCTGCAAATTCAAAATGGTGGAGCGAACCATCCCCGGATCGTGAATTCTTTGAAATTTTTATGTGGTTCAATAGAGAAGGTTTACCCGATTCTCGACCAGGCGAGCGAGACCGCAAGGCGGGGCAACTGATTGGGGAAGAAAGAGAATCAGGAAAGTGGGGAGGAATTCTCCGATCCCATCTCTGGAAGCGGATCGGAGTCAGGGTGGCAACCGTTCCGGGCTGGATCTGGTTGGAGGGCTATCCCCGGCGATTTCACCCCGACCTCGCCGGGGAGGAGGGACTGACCGAAGGCCCCGAATTGGGGGGTGCGGAAGGCTACCCTCCCGCCCACCCTTTCTGAGAGCCGTGCCGAAATCTAGGATCCACCATCTGCATGGCTTTTGGCCATTTTTCAAAACGGCGCGAGGACAGTTTCAGCAATGGCGAGTTCGTTCGTGTTCCTCCTGTGGACCATGATGGCCCACTTCTTCAGTCCCCGGCACAACGCCGAGATCCGGTTCCTCAAGGCCCAGATCCGCATCCTTCAGGCGCGGGTGACGACCAACCGGATCGCTCCGACGCCGGAGGAAAAATCAGAACTTCTCCGCATCGGTGCCGAATGCGACCACAATGTGGCCGACCTGATGGAGATCGTCAAGCCCGCCACCTACCGGCGTTGGGTCAGCCAGTCCACCAAGGATCAGCCCATCAAGCCGCTCGGACGCCCCCGGCCGACCCAGGAACTGCGGGACGCCGCCATACTCATGGCCAAGGAAAACATCCTCTGGGGCTACCGACGCATTGCCGGAGAACTCAAGAGGCTGGGGCGGTATGCCGGAGCCACCACGGTCAAGCGGATTTTTCGGGAAGCCAACATCCACCCAACCCCCGAGAAGGAGAAGAAGAAACCGCCCCTGCCTTGGCTGACTTTCCTCAAGGCCCACCTGGAATCCGTCGTGGCCTGCGATTTCTTTACCAAGGACGTCTTCACCCCCATGGGCAAGATGACGGCCTACGCCATGGTCTTCATCCACCTGGGCAGCAGGCGGGTCCATTGCAGCGCGCCGACCTATTCCCCCGACAGCGCCTGGGTGACCCAGCAAGCCCGCAACGCCCTGATGTGGTGCGACGAGCAAGGCGTCAGGCCCCGATTTCTGATCCGCGACGCCGACACCAAATTCTCTGGCCCCTTCAACGAGGTCTGGAAATCAGAAGGGGGCCGGGTTATCCAGATTCCCAATGGGGCACCCCAAGCCAACGCATACTGCGAGTCCTTCATCGGCACCCTGAAGCGGGAGTGCCTGGATTTCTTCGTCTGCTTCAGCAATTCCCAGCTCGCCTACATTTTGAAGACCTGGGTTCGTCATTATAACACCGAGCGACCGCATTCCGGCGAAGGGATCGGGAACAACGTCCTTTGTCCAGACTTCCGGCCCCATGTGTCCGGGCCAATCCGATGTTGAGAAGCACTTGGGGGGATCGTCCGATCCTACTACAGACAGGCGGCATAAGGCCTTCCCAGATCATGGTTGGTCGGCTACTCTTTCCCTCAAATCGTATGCTGAACAAGGCTTCCTACATTTTGGCACACTCCATTAATTTCTCCCTACCCATGTGAAACAGCGAGGAACCTCTAAGATCGGAGGCATTATCGCGGTCGGATGGAGTATATGGTAGGGGCAACTAACAATATAATCTTAGCATCCCTTATAGTGAAGCAATCGATCGATTGCTTCACTCAAAACATCTGGATCGCAAGCCACATTTATCCGGCCAAAGCCTTCCCACTCTGATCCGTATCCCGAACCATCGTCCAACGAAACTTTGGCTCGCCGCAAGGCATTGAAGCATGATCGATATGGTGGGAAACCCAGTTCCCTCAAATTCACCCAAATAAAAGGTGTCGAACCAAAGCAATAAAAAGAGTCAGAACTTAATACATTTGCAAACCGTTTCTTCGCAACCAACATGTTCTCGCGAATAGCAACCCGAGCTTCTGCCAGCCAATCCAACCCACTTGTGAGACAGGCGGATGCAACACACTCAAATAAAGCAGTTGGAGGACAAACACGAGGATGCGAAAAATCGCGAAATATATCACCAGTCTTGTAATTCGAAAAAGCAAGCCAAGCACCACGTATAGAAGAAACTGCCCATGACTTAGTCACCGATTCTGCAAGAACTACATCATTAGAATTCTCAAAGATACTCTTCAAAAAATCCATCTCACTTAAGTCTAGAAGCGGTCTGTATATACAATCAATAACAATTTTCATGCCCGCACGAGTTGCTAGACTAGCTAAATCAATAGCTTCTTGTTTGCTGAAAATTGATCCAGTGGGCACATGTGGAAACGTCATCAGCACCGCTCCTTGCGTCCCATCGCACGCCGCTTCAACTGCATCAACATCAATTGACACACCATCGGCGGTACAGCACAAGTTAACAACTTCAGGCACTCCACCGCCAGAAACAATGGCGTTACACAGACCTGGGTATGCCGGACCAAGAACGATTATCTTTTTTTTGCTACGGTCAAGAAGTCGAACTATCTCGCTTATAGCAAATAGCAGCCCACCAACGAACTGCAGATTTGCTATATCAAAATTAATGCCTATTTCTTGGTATTGCTTCTGCAGAATCTCACGTAGTTTTGTCCTCTCATTGCCTGGAAAATATCCAAGATCGCTAGATCTGGCTTTCTGTGCAATTGCGTTTACAATGTGCTCCGAGACTCTGCAGTCAAATTCTGCAACATCAAGGGGCAAAACGTCTTTCCCAAAACGCGACCATTTAAGACTACTTCGCTTTCGGCAATCAGTTTCCGATAGCCAGTTAAACTGTGAAGGTTTAGAAGGCATTTGTCTGCAAGGGAAATACCCACTCCTCATTAATTTTTGGTACCTGTACATTACCAGCGACACGTTTAACTTGAAACAAAGCTTCAAACGAGACCACATTTCTGGAAAAACCAGCAAATTTTCCTCTTACGGTACGGAAATTTTCAGCGGCTTGTGGAAGGTCACTAAATGCTAGTGCTGCTCCCAAGACACCAGAAGTGTGCAACCCATGCACCATAATCACCGAAGCACTTGGATCGAAGGGGTTCGGAAAGCGTGCAAAATATCCATAGTCGATTAATAACAATCCATCATGATATTCAGGTCTAATAACTTGGATGGAATCACCACTTTCAAGATTCAACGATTCTCCATCTTCCGCATACTTGATCGCGCTCCTTATAGTTCGATTAAATTCCCGACAAATTGGGTTTCCAGGTAAAACATCATCAATCCCAGGGCCACCAATTACAACAAGGTTATCCCTCAATAACTGTTTACCTGGAAACTCGTCTGAAGTGTATTTATGGACGCGAGAGCTATAGTTTCGCGATAGAAACACCATTAGCTCAAGAACAGTATCTTTATCGCTAAACTGCTCAAGATAAACATGATTTCTGTGGTTTGGGTTTGATGAGTATAAATTATCTGTAGATTTCGATGCTACAATATGAATTGCGCCTGTCTCCTGAGGAAACCAAATTAGATTTCTATCCATTGGGCTAATTCTCTGCCCTGCAAGGACTTCATGCACCTTTTCTACCAATCGATAAGGCAGCGTTACCGACAGATTAGCATCATCCTCATAATAGAGCGGATCATCATAAAAATCGGTGTTTCTTATGCTTTCCACTCTCTCTCTTCTTATCGTAATAATATGAGGTATTTTTGCGGCTTCACAATACCCTGCTTGGTACAGCTCAACAGCTGAGTCGCCAGCGCTAATATCTAAAATCAACAATGATGATGCATTCAATGCAGACACCACATTCCTGGCTGTAATTTTACTTTGTGAAGTTTGTTGTGCAACTAGCTCAACTTCTAAGTGTACGCCTTCTTCTGTAAGCATAGCTGATGCAGCCGCTGCCGCTTTAGTCACCGATGCACTAAAAATCGATGCAGCTTCAGTGTTTCCACGGTAACAAGTGCCAATGGCAACTAACACTCTGACAGTTTTCTTGCCCGAAGCCTGTTTATTGGGTTTAGGTGACATATCAATACTCAATTCTTATCAATCATTTTCATGCGACGAAGAAATAGTTTTTGAATGATTTCAGTTGGAGGTGAAACCGAAAACAAAACCGACCCTGCTCCAAGCGACAATCCTAAAGACGGATCCACAATTCCTGCAATCAATGACGCTGTTGACAGAGCAACCAAACTTACTCGCTCAGCAAGAGCAATGTTACCAATGGCACTTAGACACATTCCATAGGTTAGTAAATTTGCCCCGATATTAGATAATAACTCAGGCCGCATGAGCCACAAGTCCAACTCAACCGAACGGTTTATGATAGGCAAGACCTTGATTGTAAGGTAGTCAGCTATTTCAAAGTAGATGGAAGCTTGTTCTTTGTCAGAGACCATCCTAGTTTCATTAATTATTACTTGAACTGTCCTAATTATCCCCCTCACTTTGTCTTCAGATACTACGGATATACTGCGCTCACGGTCATCTGTAGATTCAATTTTCTTTAGTTCTGACAAAAAAGTGGAATCTTTGCTTGGTTTCGTAATTTCAGATGCCCAGAGATCTATGAAATCTATACCCAACTCAATTGTGGGTTTCTTTATCTCAGTACATAAATTCAGGATAATATTTGCTGTGACAAGCTTATTGTCCAAGTTTGATCCTGCACTAGGCCCCCAAACGGTTTTAGACCAAAGCAAGAGGCCAAATTCGTCTGTTTGATGAGAACGATTTCGTGCTAGTCGCCCTAGAGTTGATATTACATGAAGCGGGTCAATTTGTATCTCGCTCATATCAATGTCCCATTTAGGAGTCTGTCTCCAAATAGTCTGGCTAGTTGGTTACAGTGGTCAGTTGACCGAAAGTAGGCCCTGCCAGTCCGGTTTCTTACTGACGAAAAGGCGGGAATTCCACCCTCAATGGAGCTATTTGGCCCCTTTCTCCCCTCTGCGGACGTACTCCACCTGCATTTTCTTGAGATTGTGCTCCACGGCGTGCAGTTCCACTCCCCATCGCAAAACTTGATCCCGCGCATCCGGAACTCGTCCGTACCCTGGGTTTCCTTCATCTGCCCGAACACTGGCTCATCTTCCGTCATCCATTCTCGATTTTATAGCATCTTTCCGCACTTGGTCAACAGCTTCCGCTCCATCCGTTCCCGATTCGTCAGATCCTGCGGAATCCTCCATCCGCCCCCGTGGTGCCACCTGTTCTTACATCGCTCGTCGATGTTTCCAATCCTTCCGGGTGGCGATCAACAGTTCACAGTCGTCTGTCCCCGCCCCGTTGTTCTCATCCGACTGAGGTGGACGGACCCCAAAGCAAGGACAGAAATCGGATCGGAATAAGCTACACCCTACCCATGGTAGAAGGCCGTTCCGGACCACCCTTTCGCGTGTCAAATTTTAAAAATGGTTTTCCCAAGACTCCATGCTCAGATGAGGAGAAGGGGGCATGGTTGCGGGAAACGGTCGTATCGTTTTGTTGGTCTCGAATCCGGGGTCCATTTTACTGCTCTTCTATCCAAACATGATTTATCGTGCTAACCTCATAGAACTATTTGCAGCAGATATTATTTTATTCAAGATATTCTGGCTGCAGATCTTATTAGCAACACAGGCTTTCACCCTATTGATCTCTTCCAGTGATGCCTCGTACAATACAGCTTGCTGGAAGTCTTCGTGTGTTCGTCGATAGGTCCAATTATCAGGGATAAGGTTGGCGGCTCCTACATATCCGTTTTTTGGTACAACAATCTTAGCTCCCGCTATTATTGCCTCAAGCATAGTATAAGGAACCAAATCATACCTTGATGTGCAGGCCACAACCCCACAACTCGCAATCCAAGGAAATACAGATTGAATCAATACATTGTGTGGAAGTCGAGGAAGACGAGTTATATGCTGCCTAAATCCACAATCAAGCTTGCTATCAATTTCGCGAAACACAGGATCTTCAATCTCACCACCTATCAAGACAACCCCGCTAATCATGCCTGATGCAATGATACCATGAACACCCTCCAAAAAGAAATCAACATCTTTAAAGTAGTCAAACCTTGAAACAGCAAAGAGTACATATCTTTCGCCATTATTTGTAGCTAATTGTTTCAGTTCATCCGGAAGTAAATCGTGTTTTATGAATGATTCATTGTTTACCACGGGCGGAAGATTAAAGATGCGCGATCTATTAATCCCAAGGAGATTTAGATGGTCAATTTGTATTTTACTTATCTCTGCGAACACTACATTACAACGGTTTGTAAGTTTTTCGAGTGCGCCACTCTGACGACACAAAAGGAAATCTGCTTTTGGGTGATCCCAATCAAATGCCATCCGTCCATTTTCTTCACCAAGAAACGCAAAAACTGAGCTGACAAAAGGCGAATGATTGGTAATTACTATAGGTATGCTTGGTTCGAAGTAATCAGCAACTGCTAAACTCTGGCAATATAAAATAGCCCTGCAATCGTTACTCGATAAAAGCCTAAATTCGCCTGAAAAAAATTTAATCAAATCATCACGTCGCATGTCAAAATTAAAAGAAACGATGGAAGCATCATAATCCATAATGCGGCACCGCTTGCATTTCGGCTGCAGTAATGTTTGATCGCGATTGTACAATAAAAAACTAACTTCAATTCCTGCCCCAGAAAGAATTTCTGAAATATGCAGAACGTGTTGGACCACTCCATAGATGAACGCAGAATTCCGTTCTATAGGAACAAACTTATTGTTGAAAACGATAACCATCCTTTTTAAAGACACCTCTTCATTCCCCCTGTCTCTCCAATCATGGTCTACGACCTTGCCCTAACAAGTCCACGCATTGATTTAAGTGGCCTCCACTTCCCGCTCCCAATAAATGTTTTTGCTGGAACATCACTTCGAACAATTTCTCCAGCAGCAATATAAGAGCCTTTTCCGATTACTATTCCTCCAACAATTTCCGCACCTTGCGCAATAACCACTCCTTCTCTGATAATTGGAGAAACTTCGTCGACCTCTCCCCACTTCAAGGTCGCGTCTTGATACTGATGAGACATTTCACCCATCATGGTCACCTTCGGTCCAATAACTGTGCGGTCAGGAATATTTCCTCCTATGATGCAGTCCGGTCCGATAAGCGCATGTCTAGCTACTCTAACGGCATCGACAAGTTGAGATCTTTGCCCAATCCTTGAACCTCTTCCAACTACAGAATGGTGTGCGAGGATCACGTCTGCTTCGAGATATGCACCTGCCTCGATGACGCAAAATGCCCCTATTATTACACCCGCTTCAATTATTGTTGACTCCTCTACTTCACCTGGAAGTGAGTAGCCAATCACTGCTGTTGGGTGAACAATTGCGCTTTCATGAATTTTAACGGACATTTTTGCCTAGCCTATCACTGGAAATTTTCCACTAAGGGAACCATGGTTTAACAACCCAATAAGCTCCTCGAACACTGATGCCTGAAAGAACTTTGTCTTTTCTTCTTTGAAATTTGCATCACCAGGTTGAGCAAAACCATGATCTGCTCCTGGGATTTCTATGAGTTTTGCTTCATTATGGTCTCCCTTAACGCGGTTTCTCGAAATTGTAATGTCTACCCCTGCATCTTTATCACCATGAAATATCCAGATATTTTTAGTCGGCAGCAAAGTTTCAAAAGCTTTGAATTCGTTAATTATCGGTCTCCCGAATGGCTTTCCCCATGAAACAAGTGTATTCTTCTGCGTTAATTCGACTATCGCGTTATCAGATAGACCGTCATAGTTCCCCTTGCTCTCTCCAGCTCTACCGCCTTCGTCCGAACCCTTAATGTACTCATGAATGTAGTCAAGGATTGGGGCAAAAAGAACACACTTATCTATCATACTCTCGTTTCTGGAACACCAAGTTGAAGCTACACCTCCGGAGAATGATTGAGCAAGAACTGAAATTTTAGATATTTTATTGATCGACTCGCTAGCTATTCTTACTGCGGCATCAATATCGTTGTACAATCCCGCCAACGTTAATTCGGATAGTGGGCGACTTGAGTCAAAACCATGACAACGCCAGTCGAAACGAAATGACGCTATTGAATTCTCACGTAGTTGACTTGCAAGCCTAGTATAAAATCCTAAGTATTCGTCCCTGGTAACGTTAATGCCTGGCACCATAACAAGCAATTGATCAAATACTCCCCCCTGTGGAATTTCGAGCGTTCCCTCAAGCTCAACACCATCAAAACTGGTAAATCGTAAATCTCTAACGGTCATCATAGTCCCCCTGTTCAATTACGAATGTTTCTTTTGTCAGACATTTTTTCTAGCAGCAACCCGTGGAGGGCCTCTAGAGAATCACACCTTACCATTTCTAAGTCGGATATTTCGACGGAAAACACTTCTTCAATCTTCTCAACTATTTCAATCGTTGCCAAACTGTCCCAGCCTGGAGTACGGTAGACTGCAATCTGGATATCATTTTCACAATTTTGTTTTATTCCGAGCACGTCTAGTATAATTATCCTTATTTTGCTTTTCATGTTAATCATTTTCCAAGCTTGAGCTGTCGTGGATAAGTTTCTCGCAAGCTGCGTAGTTGATTTTACCTCTTAAATTTCTAGGCAATACTTTAGCGGTCATGATGTTTGTTGGGCATACAAAACTAGGGACTTCTTCTGCCACGATTAGGTTAATTTGATCTACAGAAACAGCTGGAGATGCCTCTACCAACAGCGTTAAATCATCACCAGACTTTAAGACCACACAAGTAGCACCTAATCTCTTTATAAGTAATTCTTCCATGGTTTCTAGTTGTACCCTATTGCCATTTCGAACTATCTCTCGTCCTAACCGGCCTTGATACACAAGCCCATCCCCAGAATCATCTACAATATCGCTGGTGTTGTAAATTCCTACCTCTCCAGGAGCCTTCAATTGGTAAAAATTGCTTGAACCATTTTTTGTGTCTAACCACTCAATGCAAACCTGTTTACTGCTAATTTGAAGCTCACCAGAGCTACTTCCATTTCGTGGTAATATTTTAATACTTGTATTAACAGTTGGACTACCCAAATCAGGAATTGCTCGATCATTTTGCAGAGACAGTTTTTCCCGGTTGATATGCTTTATCATAGAGAAGCCTGCAACTTCAGCGCATCCATATGTTGTATATAATTTAGTTTTTCTGGGTAGCCAAGCATTCATTTCCACGAGCGTTGAATGATGGACGATATCACCTCCCAAACCAACAAATTCCAGACTGAGTTCGCGCTGCAAACTGCGCCTTCGGCCAGCGGAGATCAGCTTGGATATTTGAGGGACACTTCGGAAATGAGTAGCTTGAGATTTTGCAAGTTGTGCATAAGCACTTAGTGGGTTCTTTTGGGGATCGTAGTATATGCTGGAGCCTGACGTTAGAGCCATCAATGCATTGTTCATCCACATATCGGATGTATAGTCACCACATTCTATCCAAATATGTTCAGGTCTCAGAGCAAGATTATAGCGGGCCCATTTCAGAAACTCCGCTAGCCCTAACGAGTCAACTCCTATTATTTTGGGGGCCCCCAATGAACCAGAAGTCAAGGTCATATGGCTTACAGCAGAATGAAACGCACTTGGCTCTTTCTGGATCGGGATGACTTGATCGACTGAACTAGTTTCTATTTTAAATTTAATATTAGCGGTAGAAATGACAAGCTTTGCGTCTAAAGTATTAATATGCCGTTTGACTGCTTCAATAGAGGTCTGCTCACCCAAAACCATCATTCGAAAATTACCCAGGCAGCTAGCAAGTAGTGTCGCGTACATTACACTGCTGTCAGCTCCAAAGTAGATTACATAGTCATTCCTGCTAACTTTATTATGCGTAGCAAGACTGATGACACCTGAAACCAAGTGTGACAGATCTGTGTAAGTTATTTTACCCCAAGATCCTGCTAAAGCGATCAAGTTATCGTGTCTCTCAAACGAACTTAAGATCAGGCTTCTCATGTTTACAGTGTCCAAAGTACATTACTCCCGAGCCAGTTTCCGAATCTAGGTCGTGTTGACATTCAAAACCGCGCAACCTCTTGCAGAGATTCACCCTGTCTGTCATTCCCGCGCAGAGCCTGCCCTCGAATGCTTAAATCGGGGGCGGGAATCCAGGAAAAGTTGCCAACGGATGCGATCCTCCAAGGAGACAAAGGGCCTTTATTCTCTCGCAGCGAAGTCTGTTTCCCGCTCCCCCATCATGAAAGTCCGCCTGGATTCCCGCCTGCGCGGGAATGACGGAGGATACTTTCGGGAAATTTGCTGTTTTTCCGCCGAATGTCAACACGCCCTAGCAATGACACGCAGTGCATTGAGTTGAGTTCCGAAAAAATTTTCAGCCGAAATCCAAGGCCAGTTGGCCGTGCTCCGAGGCTGGTGGTGGCGGACTGCGCCGGGGATGCCGGGCACAGATTTCGTGGATTCCATCGGCCAGTGCATAGAGCCGGAAGTCCGGCACGCCGAAAATCCGCCTGGCCGCTTTCAGCAGGTGCGAGGCCAGGATGTCCAGCTTGATGCGCGTGCCCAGCACCACCGCCGTGAAAAAGGCCGCCGCGTTCACCAGCACCACTATGTTGCGCAGCCGACGGTAGCTCAACCCTCGAATATCCTCCACCGAGCAAAACGAACGTAGACCCTATGCCAGTGTCCATACCATTCAGGCAAATCCCGCCATGGAGAAACTGTGCGTGCGATCCAAAAGACAGCCTCTACAAATTTTGGTTATCCCCGGCTGTTCGTCCTGGATCCTTTCGTTGCTTGGCAGAAGATCCTTGATCCGCTCCCATTGGTCATCTCGTAATATGTCCCGACCCATTTCTGATCCCTCATGGGGGATCAGGATTTAACATAACCACGCGAATGGGAACAGGCCCTAACTCCCTCATCAAATTTTTGGGAATGTCGTGATCTTCTTTAACCTCATGCTCCCAAACCCGAACAACCCTCCACCCCATCTTCGCCAGTTCCTCATCCACCCGTCGATCCCGCTCCAGGTTGCAGGCCAGCTTCTTCTGCCAGAACTCGGCATTCCGCACGGGCGCTGTATAGTGGATCGGACACCCGTGCCAAAAACACCCATCCACAAAGACGACCACCTTACCCTTTATAAAAGCAAAATCCGGCGTCCCTGGCAAGTCCGGTCGTACACGGTAGCAGGGCAATCGCATTTCAAAATTGAGCGAGGAGGGTTGCGAGAAAGTCATTGCTCCAACCAGCACGTTTGAATTTGACGCGCATGGATCCCTTTGATCCATCTTTTCGGACGATGTTTGTGGCCATATGGCGAAGAACGGCCAAGTTTTCCGGACCGTTGTCCTTGCGTGAGCGGTTTTGGTCCTCGTTGAGGACAACATCAAGTACCCAGTGCAGGCTATTCTCAATGCCCCAATGCGAGCGAACGACTTGTCCAAAACGTTCGGCAGATAATGGTGTACTCAGAAGATAATAAGCTGTTTCTGTGGTTTTTTTTATGGATGTCTCGCGAATTCTGTCCACCTTGCCAATCGCTGCCAAACCTGGCCAGGAATGAAATTTTTGAAGCCAATCAATGTCAGTCGAAACCACTGCGGTCCGGATTTCGATACGCCCGTGGTCACCATCGGTTGTGGTATGCGGAACACATTTAACTTCCGGGTCATTGAAGAATAGGCTGACATCAGTATGCAAGGTGCCCTGGTTTCCTTTGAGAGCAAACGCATAATCTCCGCCCTGATCAACGATCTGTTGAGCGATGCTGCGTTGGCAATTGAGAGCATCAACGGTGACAATATTGCCTTTAAGTGAGAGCATTTTCAATAAGTTGGGAACTGCGGTAATTTCATTGGACTTGGTGTCGGTGGCTACCTGGGCCAGTACCATTCTTTGTTCACAACCCCAGGCACTGACCATATGCAGAGCGGATTGTCCGCTTGCTGTGTCGAAAGAGTGGCGAAGTGCCTTGCCATCAATGGCGATAACGCCTCGGCAGATTTCTGAAAAATGGGCCATGAATTTTATAAAACAGGCTTGGAACTGCTTTGGGTCAATCAGTCTGAACACCCGACTGAATGTGTCATGGCTCGGAATGCCGTACTCCAATTTCAGGAATTGGCGGAGAAACTCTTCTTTTGCCTGACCGAATATCTGCATATCCACTGCGGTTTGTCCTCCACATAGAACCGTGCAAAGTGCAATCACTAAAATTTCCAATAAGTTATGCCGTTCAGCATGGCCTGTTCTGGGATCCTCTAACGAGTCAAAACACGCAGCGAAATCCTCCATGACTTTTCCTCCACAGTTCGTTTGTCACGCAACTGTGAAAGGATTGGTCGATTTTTGTAACCAGCACAAGCCTGCTCGTTGGTGTCAACAGATTTTGAAATGCGATTGCCCTGGCCCCTGCCGCATTCCGACTTTGCTTCAAGGCGGGATGGGTTTAGGATGGACGGCGAGGTGCTGCCAACCGTGTCGTTCGAGGAGGTCGAAGCATGTTGCCCATTGCCGTGGATGCCGAGGTTGAAGAGCAATTGAAAGCTGTGGCAGACGGGTTGCACAAACCTGTTGCCGAATGCCTGCACGACGCCATTCTGCAATACATCGAAGACAGACAGGATTATCTTTCCGCTGCAAAGGCGATTGCCCGTCAAGAGCCTGCCATCACCCTGGATGAACTGGAAAAACGCCTTGGCCTGGACGGTTGAAATACGGGAGACGGCGGAAAAACAAATCTTGCATCTGGATATGCAAGACAAAGTTCGCATCGTTCGTTTCTTGAGATTGCGACTGTCAGGAACGCATGATCCCCGAAGCATGGGAAAGCCGCTCAGAGGGCGGCTTGCAGGTCTTTGGCGATACAGGGTGGGCAACTATCGCCTTTTGTGCCGCCTGCGTGATGAGACCATTACCGTGATCGTCCTGGAGGTTGGCCATCGTCGCGAAGTTTACCGCACTGACATTTGATCACCGGAGTTCACCCAGCCTCCGAGTTTTTGGGTGACTTTGCATCGGGCCAGGAATGAGCGTGATGGCCTCTGCCGCATACCACCTTTGCCTCAGGGCAGGATGGGTTTAGGATGGGCGCCGCATCCGTTTGCCGTTCAACATGGGGCAACCCCGCCGAGCGCCATGAAATCGATCCTCGTTGTGGAAGACTCCAAAAGTTTCGGGGAGATGTTGCGCAACCGCATGCAGGATGCGCTGGACATGGCGGTGGTCTGGGCGCGTTCCCTGGCCGAGGCCAGGCACGCTGTGGCCCGGGCGCGTGACCCCTTCGCCATGGGCATCCTCGATCTGTACCTGCCGGATGCCCTTAACGGGGAGATCGTTGACTTTGCCTTGCAACAGCGTATCCCCAGCGTGGTGTTGACCGGCGAATACCACCCCGGGTTGCGGGACCGGATTCTGCACCAGGGGGTTCTGGATTATTTCATCAAGGACAACATCGGCGTCATCGACGCCGTTGTCTATTTTGCCAGGCGTTTCTTTCGCAATCACCATACTTATATTTTGGTGGTTGACGACTCCCGCAGCGCCCGAACCGTTCTGGCCGGTTTACTGAAACGGTATGGTTTCAAGGTATTGGAGGCGGCGGATGGCGAGGAGGCCCTGAAACAACTGGCTGCAAACCCGGTCCGGATCGTCTTGTCCGATTACCAGATGCCCGGCATGGACGGTTTTCAACTGACGCGAAAAATTCGCGCTCAATACGCCCCCCATGCCATGGCCGTGATCGGTTTTTCCGCCCACGACAACGGTGACCTGGCCAGCCGCTTCATCAAGGCCGGCGCCAACGATTTTCTCGCCAAGCCCTTTCGCAACGAAGAGCTGTTGTGCCGGGTTTTCCAGACCATTGAAGCCATTGACCGGCACCGGGAGACGGAACAGCTTGTCAGGCGTCAGGAGAGCCTGGTCAAACGTCACCAGGCCATCCTGGAAAATGCCCTGGACGCCATCATCACGACGGACCGCCGTGGGTGTGTGATGGATTTCAATCCAGCCGCCGAAAACCTGTTCGGTTTTACCAAGGGGCTGGTCATGGGCCGTCCCATACAGGATTACATCATCCCCCCTGACCTGAAGGAACGGCATCAACGCGCCATCAATCGCTGGGCCACCCGCGAGGGGGATGCGGCCATTCTCAAACGCCGTCTCGAATTGTCGGGCAAACGCGCCGATGGCGACATCATCGATCTGGAGGTGGCCATCACCGCCATTCGCCATGATGAAGATCTGCAATTCACGGCCTTTCTCCAGGATACCACCCAACGGCGGCAGTTGTTGAAATCCCTCGAAGAGACCCTGAAAGTGGCCGAATCGGCTGGCCGGGCCAAAAGCGAGTTCATCGCCAACACCAGCCATGAAATCCGCACCCCCATGAACGCCATCATCGGCTTCACGGAACTGGCCCTCAAGACCGACCTCTCCCCCCGCCTGGTCGATTACCTGAGCAAGGTCCAGACGGCCTCGCACACCCTGATGGGACTGATCGACGATATTCTCGATTTTTCCAAAATGGAGGCAGGAAAGCTGGAGCTGGATCCTGTGGTCTTCGACCCCCAGGACATGATCGACCGGTTGGCCGAACTGTTCAGCATGCAGACGATGGAAAAAAGCATCGAGTTGGTTTTTTACGCTCCCATCGCCTCCAGCCACGCCTTTTTTGGCGATGAACAACGCCTGGAACAGGTCTTGATCAACCTGATCCGCAACGCCATCAAGTTCACCGACGGCGGCACCATCTCGGTACGGATGTCCATGCGCACCACGGGTGACGATACCGTTGATCTGACCTGCCGGATTCAGGACTCCGGCATCGGCATTGACCCGGAGCGGTTGCCGCATCTTTTTCAGCCCTTCGTGCAGGCGGATGGCTCGACCACGCGCAAATATGGTGGCACCGGTCTCGGATTGGCCATATGCAAGCGGTTGGTCGAGATGATGCAGGGCAGCATTTTTGCCGAGAGTATGCCGGATTCCGGCAGCACGTTTGCTTTCACCATTCCTCTGGTGATCCGCCCCCCTCTGCACCAGAATCCCCTGACCATGGCACGACGTTTTCACGGCATGCGCGTCCTGGCCGTGGATGACAACGGCGCCACTCGGGAGATGCTGCGCGGCATCCTGGGCTCGTTCGGTCTGGAAACGACCACCGTGGAGTCGGGAGAGGCGGCCATGACCGAAGCGCTCACCGCCCTGGCGGATAACCGACCCTTTCCCCTGATCATCATGGACTGGCGCCTGCCTGGCGAAAACGGCATCGAGATCACGAAAAAAATCTGGGAAATCCAAGCCAGGACCGCTCCATCGGTTGCCCGGGCCAAGGTCGTCATGCTCACCGCCTTCGGTGACGATGAGACCGAACAGGAGGCCGTGACGACCGGTATCGACGCTTTCATCCACAAACCGGTGACCCGTTCACACCTCCTGGAAACCATCCAGAAAGTGTTTGGCGAACGAACCCCGAAACGGGATCGACTGGCCAAGTTGCTGGCCGAAGAGGCGGAGACCACCAGCAGGATCGGCGGCACGCGCATTCTCCTGGCCGATGACAACGCAATCAATCAACAGGTAGCCAGGGAAATTTTGGAGCGGGTCGGTTTGCTGGTGGACATCGCCAGCCATGGCCAGGAGGTTTTGGATCTGCTGGAAAGAAACACTTACGGCGCCGTGCTGATGGATATCCAGATGCCGGTCATGGATGGCCTGGAAACGGCGCGCCGCATGCGGGCCGATCCGCGTTTTCGCGACCTGCCGATCATCGCCATGACCGCCCGCGCCATGGCCGAGGATAAACGCCATTGCCTGGAAGCCGGCATGAATGAACACCTGGCCAAACCCATTCGTCCGGAACGGCTGTACGGCTTGTTGGGAAGGCTGGTGGGGCCCATCGCCACGCCACGGGCCCCACCCGAGATGTCGGCAACCGAGGGAGGTATCCCGGATTTGCCTGGGTTGGACAGCGACGACGGCCTGCGTCGTGTCGGCGGCAACCGCACCCTCTACCGACGCCTGCTGATCCGTTTCCGGGAGGAGCAGGCGCACCTCCTGGAACAAATCACCACCGCCCTGAATCTGCATGATCAGGAGGCTGCGGCCCATTTGACGCACACCATCAAGGGAGTGGCCGGCAATATCGGCGCCAAACCCCTCCAGCAGGCGGCCCTGGATCTGGAGTTGACCATCAAAAACGACCAGGATACACAGGCTGCCCTGGCCGTTTTTGCCACACGCCTGACCGCGTTGCTTGCCGTTCTGCGGCAGGTCACGGAGAGCGCCAGCGATCACGAGGTGATCCGGAACATGGACGATGTGCCACCCGAGGTCCGTGACCGCCTCGCACCTCTCATGCAACAGTTGGCGCGGCAACTTGCCGATTACAATTTTGAGGCCCATGATCTGCTGGATACCATGCGCCAGGAGTTCTCCGCCACCTCCCTGGGGGTGAGCCTGGAAAAGGCGGCGGCGCAGCTTGAACGATACGAATTTGAAAATGTCCTGAAAATATTGGCGAGGGTCGCCGCAGAACTCGATATTCCTCTGGGGGAAGAGGACGCATGAACGACATCGTTCCCAAAAAAAAGGTTCTCATCGTCGATGATCAACGCTCCAACATCGACATCCTGATCGGCATTTTGCCCGAATACGAGCGCCGCATTGCCCTGAATGGCCAACAGGCCCTGAAAATTGCCAGGTCGGACAATCCGCCCGATATCATCCTGCTGGATATCATGATGCCGGAAATGAATGGCTATCAGGTGTGCCAATCCCTCAAGGATGATCCCAAAACCCGGGCCATACCCGTCATTTTCGTCACCGCCAAAAAAGAGGTGGAGGACGAAACCAAAGGGTTGGCGTTGGGTGCTGTGGACTATGTCACCAAACCTTTCAATCCCGACATCGTGCGGCAACGGGTCAAGAATCATCTTGACCTGAAAGACCAACGGGATCACCTGGAAAGGATCGTCGATCAGCGCACCGGCGAATTGGCTTTGGCCCTGAAAGCCGCCGAAACGGCCAATCGCGCCAAAAGCGACTTCCTGGCCAATATGAGCCATGAGATTCGTACCCCCATGAACGCCATCATCGGCATGACGGATCTGCTCCTGAATGGCAATCCCGCCCTGGAGCAGCGAGAGTTTCTGGAAATCATACAAACCTCATCACGCTCCCTGCTGGATCTGCTCAACAGCATTCTGGATCTCTCCAAAATCGATGCCGGACACCTGCACTTGGAACAAATCCCCTTCGATTTGCGGGGACGCCTGGAAAGCGCCTGTGAGACCATGGCCCTGAAAGCACATGAAAAAGGGTTGGAGCTGCTGTGCCATATCTCTGAAAAAACCCCGGTGGCCCTGATCGGAGATCCTTTGCGCCTGCATCAGGTGCTTATCAACCTGCTCAGCAATGCCATCAAATTCACCGAGCACGGCGAAGTGATATTGAACGTCTCCCCGGATGCGGAGGAACAACCAACATCAGAGAGTTGCCTGCTGCACTTTTTGGTCGAGGACACGGGGATCGGAATCTCTGCCGATCGCCGGGAACAAATTTTCGAACGCTTTACCCAGGTGGATGGCTCCATCACCCGAAATTTTGGTGGCACCGGTCTGGGGCTGACCATCTGTCAGCATCTGGTGGAGTTGATGGGCGGCAGGATCTGGGTGGAGAGCCAACCCGATCAAGGCAGCCGCTTCCATTTTACGACCCGCATGACCGTCGGCCAGCGCTGCCTGACCGATCCGGGCCGAATCCTTGAAGAACGAAGAGAACAAAATAAAAGCCTGGAGTTGGCGGGTCTCTCCGCTCTGGTGATCTGGCAGAATCGTCGTGGACAACACATTTTGCAAGACACGTTGCAGGAGTTCGGCATCGTGACGGCTGCCGTCATCGACACGGCGGCGGCCTGGGCAGCATTGCAACAGCGGTCAGCCGCAGAACCCTTCGATCTGGTGATCCTTGATTTCGATCTCCTTGACACGGACGAAACCTGGCTTGCCAGGCTGGAAAAACAGCCCGGCTGGCGTGGCCATCTCATCATCCTGCTCCCCACGCACCGGCACATCGACGATCTGGACCAGTCATACAAGGGGAAAAGCCACGTCTATTGCCGCAAACCGATCAAAAAATATGCCCTCTGGCGCCGTATCATGCACATTCTGGGGCGCCTGCCGGATACGGAAGAGCTGCGACCGGAACCGCGCAAGTTGACACGGCTGCTCCCTCCAGAATCGCCGTTGAACATTTTGCTGGTCGAAGATACCCCCAACAATCAAAAATTGGCCTTGACGGCATTGCAACAGGTGGGTCACCGGGTTACGGTGGCCGAGCACGGCAAGGAGGCTCTGGTGGCCATTGCCGCCAATGTTTTTGATTTGATCCTGATGGATCTGCACATGCCGGAAATGGACGGCTACGAAACCACCCGCTGCATCCGTAATGGCATCGGGGTGACCGAAAACAAACGCCACATTCCCATCGTTGCCGTGACCGCACGCACCATGGAGTCCGAGCGGCAGCGTTGCCTGCAGGCGGGCATGAACGGTTTTTTGCGCAAACCTTATCGGATCGAAGAGTTGCTGGCGGCCATCGCTCCCTTCTGTACCGCAAAAGAAACGCCGATCCGCAAACCCGCCCAGATCTGCGAAATGCCCGTCTTGAAAGCCGTGGAATCATCCCCGGAAGCCGACGCTGGTGGCCGCGCCCGTTTTTTGGCAGAGGCCTCGAACCAGCTGCAAACATTACAACGCGCCATTGCCGCCCAGGATCCGGGTAAATCCTGCAAATTGGCCGGTCGGCTCAAGGATGCCGCCACGGATGCAGGCGCGGCCCGGGTGCGCGTCAAGGCCATGTTGCTGAGCGGCAAGGTTGAAGTCAAAAATTGGCCCGACGCCGAACGCGCCGTGCGTGATCTTGCCCAGGAGATCGACAGGGCGCTGGCGGCCCTTCGTGAAGGGTAACGATTCCCTCACCACCCTTTCAATAAAAGCTTGGACAGGAGTAACTATTCATCACCCTTGCAAGAAAAGCCTGGACAGGAAAGCCTTTGTCAGGGCTTCGCCCCAAACCCCACCAGGGCGCTGCCCTGTGGACCCGCCAGGGCGCTGCCCTGGACCCGCCAGGGAGCCAGCCCCCTGGACCCCGATGCGTTGCCGGGTGGTGAAAAATGACTGCCATTCTTTCTATCCCAGCCGGAAAAAGGCCACCGACTCCTGCAATTTTTGCGCTTCCTCCGTCAACTCGGTGGCCGTTGCCGACATTTCCGCCGAGGCGCCAGCGTTTTGTTGGATCACCTGGTCCAACTGCTGGACAGCCAGATTGACCTGTTGCGCCCCCTGATTTTGTTCTTCCGAGCCGGAGGTGATCTCCTGTACCAGTTCAGCCGTGCGTTGGATATCCGGAACCAGGCGCGCCAAAAGGGCCCCGGCCCGCTCCGCCACCGTCACCGTACTGCTGGAAAGCTCTTTGATCTCGCCCGCCGCATTCTGGCTGCGCTCGGCCAGTTTGCGCACCTCGGCTGCGACCACGGCAAACCCCTTGCCGTGTTCACCAGCCCGGGCCGCCTCGATGGCTGCATTGAGCGCCAGCAGATTGGTTTGTCGGGCAATTTCTTCGATGATACCGATCTTGCCGGCGATTTCAGTCATGGCGGTCACGGCCTGGGACACGGCCTCCCCCCCTTCCTGAGCATCTTTGGAGGCTTGTTGAGCCATTTTTCCGGTGGTGACGGCGTTATCCGTGTTGTTGGCAATGTTGGCTGTCATCTGCTCCATGGCTGCCGAGGTCTCCTCGACGCTGGCAGCCTGGGAGGTGGCTCCCTCCGAGAGGTGAATGGCACTTTCACTTACCGTGCCACTCCCCGACACCACCCCCTGCGCGATGGTCTGAATCGCCCCAACCGTCTCCCGCAGCTGATGCACCATACGATACATGGCCCCATAAATGCCCTTTTTAGTTCCGCAAACGCCCGTAAAGGTGACCGTAAGATCCCCCTGGGCAACCCGTTCGGTGACCCGCATCACCTCGACAGGCTCACACCCAATCATTCCCAATATCTGTCGGGTGAACAGGACGCCCAGGCCTGTCGCCACCAGGATGCTGCTCAGGACAACGACAAGATAAAGAAAAAAATTCAACCTGGCTGTATCCCGCAAGTGGGTTGCCTTGGCTGACAAATCGGTTGCCAAGCGATCCTCGACCACCTTTAGCGCATCAATCCGCAGCGTGCTCGCGGCAAACCAGACACCAGAATCGATCTTGAACCCGCCACTGCCCGACTTGTCAAAAGCCGCCTGGCGATAGGATTCCACCTCCTCCACAGCTTTGCCTGACAATTTTTCCTTGAGAAAATCGGTCTGTTCCGGCGTGGCCATGGAACGAAAGATGTGTTGATAACCCTCCTGTTCGCCAACCAGTTTGCCAAACAGGCGCAGCATGCCCGGTGCGAAGCGGTCTGCGGCGAACGTATTGGCCAGCACGGCCCGCTCCTGTCCGGCCCGCTCCTTGGCGAGCAGCAGGTTGACATACGCCGTGGATTGACTCACCAGCGCCACGTCCGCAGCCAGATTGGGCAAACCTTCCACTGTTTCCAGGAGGGAGGCGATCATCCCGGTGTAATACCCGATGGCTTCCGGAGCCGAAATGGTCAAATCATCCACTTTCCGGCGTACACCTGCCAATGCGTCCAGTTTCTGCATGCCTGCATCCAACCGACCCGAAAACCCGCCACCAAAAAGGGTGACGTCGAAAATTTTGATGTAATCCCGGAGCACCCCTATCGTCCTGTCCGTCTCCTGTGACCGTTGTTGGGGAAGTTCACTTTTAAATTTGACCCCTTTGCTCCCCAAAAAACCTGCCGACATCCCTCGTTCCTTTTGGGCCTCGTGAACAACCGCGCTGATGCGTACCGCCAAACCCGTCAAGGACTCCATCGCATCCATGCGCTGTGCGAGATGCATTTTTTCCCATACCGCAGCGCCACCAAACCAAAGCAGTCCCGACAATGGCAGAACCAGCATGATCAGAAACTTGTTCCGCAAACGCATGTTGTCCAGCCATCCCATGTCAACCTCCCGACTGTTGTGTTTGGGAAGAGAGACTCTTCTCCCCCTCCTCACGACGATGATGAGACATCCCCCTGGTCTCTTTCACTTCATGAAAAATCAAGCGCCCCCATACCGAACTCAGCCATCCATGTTTTCCACCCCCTAAAAAATAAGTCAAGATTCCATGACAATTTTTTTGTGATCGTATTAAAATGGGGGGAGTGTGCTCTGGATCAAACTCGAAAGGGAATTCCACCATGTCGGTTGACGATTTGGATCTCGAAAAATTTGCCAAAGTTCTTCAACTTACCGACTCAACCCACGACGGTGAAGTCCTGAATTCCATCAGACTGGCCAATCAGATGCTGAAAAAATCGGGGCTTTCGTTTTTGGATATCGTGCGCCAGCGGGAAGCCGACACCTCCGTGACGGAGATGCGCACCGAGTTTTTACGCCGGATGCAGCATTTGACCCAAAAGAATCAGGCCGAACAGGAAGCCATGCGCGAGGAACACCGCAAAGAGGTGGACTATCTGAACCGGCGTATCGTCTGGTGGCGGGAAAAGGCCGTGCGCATGAATGACGAATCCCATCAGGAGGAGATCCTGAAGCTGAACCGTAAAATTGACTGGTGGCGCCACAAATACCAGCATTTGCAGGAACGGGTCGAGCAGGAAAAAGCAGAGCTGATTGCGACCATGACCAAGCGGATCAACTATTGGAAGAGCAAAGCCAGCGGCGCCCTGCTGGGTTTCCAGTCCAAAAATCCGGCGGCATAGAGACAGGGTTTCGTCAGGGAGGCGCGCTCAGAAGGGGTTCGATCCAGCGGCGGAGTCGTTCGGGCTCCAACTCGCCGGTCTGGGAGCGCACGACGTTGCCCTTGCGATCCAAAAATTTGGTGGTCGGCAGCCCCACAACCCCACCCAGGAATTGACCGAGACCCTGGATTTTTTTTGGATCGCCCAAAATGATGGGGTAGTTGATGCCCCATTGGGTAACGAATCCACTGAGTTTACCCCGATCGGCGCGGTCCATGAAATTCACCCCGATGATGGCCAGACCTTGTTCCTGATACTGTTTTTGAAACTGGATCAGAGTGGGTATTTCGTTGAGGCAGGGGGGGCACCAGGTGGCCCAAAAATTGATCACCAGCACCTTGCCGCGATAGTCGGCAAGACGCAACTTCTCTCCGGTAACGGTCTCCAGCGGGGCATCGAGACCGCGTGGCGGCTCGGCCCAGGCCGGGAAGATCGCACATGCCGAGCACAAGCATGCCAGAAGAATCGCCCAGCCACAAACAACCTCCCACCCAAAACCGCGCAAACGATGTCTCATATGGCCGCTCCTTCCCTTTTCCTGGTAGCAACGCTCGATCTTTGGCAACCTTTGGCAACTGGTAACTATTCAGCACCCTTTCAAAAAAAGCCTGGATATGAAAGCCTTTGTCA
>JADGBZ010000035.1 GCA_015231175.1 Magnetococcales bacterium
AAGGCAGGCGTAGCCAAGACAGCCACGGCTGCCATGACACCCCCCCCTCTCCCCCACCCCCAAACCGTCGTCCTGGTTGGCACCAAATCAGCCTTGGCCGGAACCGTAGCCAAAGCCGGCGGCACCATTTGGACCGGAACAGGCGCCACCCTGGGATTGGGCCTGGGTCTGGGGGCCTGGGGTCCGGTTCTGCTGATTGGTGTAGCCACATTGGTCGGGTACGGCGTTCACCACTATGTCACCCTGCGCCGCTCCGCATCCGCTCAGAGCAATAACATTTGAGAAAGTGTGCTGCCGACCCCTGTTTTTGCAATTTTTCAAAGCTGCAATGCGTCTGCATGCGATGGCCCTGGGCTGCCAGCCAATCAAGTTGACTCGTTCACCCATGGCCTTCATAATGGGCGCGTTGGGGCTGCGCCCGCAGGGGTCAACAAAACGGACGCCTGGCCTGAAATGAGTGCGCAACATCCGTGCGAATACGGGTATTCGCTTCTGGAGTGATATGAGCCTGCTCGACGATCCGTTTGAAAAATCCTCTCCCGCCGACCAGAACGGTAGAGGTCGAAACAACGAAGGGAGCGTCGCATCCAGGGGACTCTTTGTCCCAGCCGTGGTGGGGCGTGTTCTGGTCGGTGCAGTCTTTGCAGCCGTCTTTTATTTTCTCCTGGAAAACAAATCGATCATCCCGGACAGTGCATCCACCAGTTTCGCCCCATCTTCCGCGCAAACAGTCGCTTTTCAACCCGCATCACCCGGCGGATTGAGTCAGGCCGAGATCACCTCCTTGCAGTTCATGCGCGAAGAGGAGAAAATGGCCCGCGATGTCTACCGTGCGATGCATCAACGGTGGGGCCTCTCCTTGTTCAACAGCATTGCCCGATCAGAACAAAAGCACATGGATGCGGTACGTGCGTTGCTGGTCCGCTACCAAATTGCCGACCCGGTCATCGATGATACTGTCGGTGCTTTGCAAAACGCCAAATTATCCGCAACCTATCAGACGCTGCTCAAACGTGGCGAACAATCCGTCAACGAGGCGTTACGTGTCGGGGGTTTCATCGAGGAGGTGGACATTTCCGATCTGAATGAGGGCATCAAAGGTGCGCAGCACCAGGATATCATTCAGGTCTATCAGGCCATACGCGGAGGCTCGTTCAACCACCTGCGAGCGTTCGTGCATGGTTTGGAATTGCGGGGGCAGACCTACAGTCCGGTCATCATGCATCAACAATCCCTGGACACCATCATCCACAGTCCCATGGAGATGGGTCCGCCGCAGGTACAGGTGATGGGACCGCGTTGACGCTGTGCCGGATGCCACTGTTCAGCACCCTTTCAGGAAAGGCTTGAACATGAAAGCCTTTGTCGGGACTTCGCCCCGAACCCCACCAGGACGCTCTCCTGGACCTGCCAGGGAGCCAGCCCCCTGGACCCCGATGCGTGGCCATGCGCCGAACAGTTACCACCGGACAAAAATCACAGGAAGCCTTTGAAAAATATCGCTGAGTGGATCATGGCCGCCGGGGTGGTCTTCAGTATCGGTCTGCTGCTGCTGACCATCATCCCCGACAATCCGTGGAATGACCACGTCTACAATAATGTGCCCCCCATCGTCGCCGGGGTTGCATCGCCCCACAAAAATGGGCGACAGATGATGGTCTGTTCCAGTTGCCACGAGGTCATGCAGATCGATGGTACCGGTCAGACCCGGGCCATTCCCCCCGTCATCGAGGGGACGCCCAACCCCCACCCGGATGCCCGAGGACAACAAAATTGTGGTCGCTGCCACAAGATGATCAGTCGGCAACAGATCGCCACACTGCATCAGTTGCGGCAGGCTCCGGCCTCCATCCCCGTTGCCTTGACCCCCGGGTTACCCCCTGCCTCGACCTCTCTGCTCGACCCCGAATCCCACGAACGCTTTCAGGTCGTTCGTTTCCAGGGCAAGGTCCGGCATGTATACTGGAAGTCGCCGCGCGTCACTCTGGACAATCAGGAAGGGGTGATCATCCTCGTTGACGATGGCGTCAACGAACCCGTCTGGCTGGATCTGGGGCCACGCGGCAACCTGGAACAACAAGGGTGTGGCGTCCAGGTCGGAACCTACATCAAGGGAACAGCCTTCCAGGAAGCCAGTGTGCAGGTTGCCCAAATGCAATATGCCAAAACCCTCGCCATCCATGGCCAATTCTGCACCCTGCGTGACAATCATCTGCGCAGTTGGACCCCAGGACTGGACAGCGATGAAGAGTGAACCCGGCAAGGCGGCCCCCCCATGACCCAGCATGACACCGAGCCGGCGCAGAATCTTTTCAGTCCAAAACACTGGAACACCTTTTATCTCCTGTCGGCCCTCAGCACCCTGGTGATCTCCTTGACGGTGGCCTTGCAGCCGCTGTTTCTGGATGAGGTGTTGAAAATACCCTTCGAGAATGAGGGGAATATCAACGCCCATGTGCAGGTCGTCACCCAGATTATCAGCCTGGGAATCACCTTCTTCCTGGGCCAATCCTGGAGCCGCCAGCACGTCACCAATCCTCTTTTGTATGGATTTTGGCTTGCCTCCCTGGGCGCCCTGCTGATCCCCTTGAGCGAGGGTATCGAACTCCTGTTCGGCGTCGGCAGCCTGCTTTTCTATTACCTGATGCGCATCCTGATCACGGCTGGCAGCGATACGGTCCAGATGAACCTCTCCACCCTGGGAGGCGACGCCACCTGGCAGCGCAAGGAGTCCCCCCTGCTGGCCAACATGACCGTCATGATGGCCTTCGGCGCCACGGTGGTCTGCGCCATCCTGATGCAGATCCCCATCTCCTCCAGCAACATCCATCTCATCATGATGATGCCCTTCCTCGCGGCCCTGCTCGGGGCCGTGGTCACCCAGAGGCACATGCCAGGGCACATCTCATCCCAGATCAGGAGCACAACCCCCCTGGACACCGCCTGGGAACTGATCACCAGCGACCCGCGCCTACAGCTTTGTTTTGCCTCGGCGTTTTATGTCCGTGCCGACATGGTGGTGACCAGCCTGTTCCTCTCTCTCTGGTGCATCTCCTTTGCCGACATCGTGGGTGTCACGCGCATCCAGGCGGTGGGTCAGGCAGGTTTGCTGCTGGGCTATATGGGAGTTGTCGTTCTCCTCGCCATGCCTCTCTGGACCCGTTTCATGCAGCATCACAGCCGCATCTCCGCCATTGGCGCGGGTCTCTCCCTGGCCGGTTTTGGCTTCATCCTCATGGGGTGGATGGATGGCAACCCCTACGACTGGAGCACCATGCTGCTGCCACTCTTCCTGGTCGGCATCGGTCAGGCCGGATGTCTGGTGGCCCCCAAAATCCTTGCCACGGAACTCTCCCCCAAACATATCCTGGGCTCGGTACAGGGTATTTTGATCCTGGTCAGCGGCATGGGTATCGTCATGCTGGTGCAGAGCGGCGGTTACTACTTCGATGCCGTGGGGCCCAAATCCCCCTTTGTCCTCATGGGAACCGGCCACCTGCTGGTCATGCTCTATGCCTTCTGGCTGCTGAAAAACGGGATGGACGAGAGCGATGATCACGTTTTGACCAAAAAGCGCCGCAAAACCAGCCTGAAACCTCTCATCGCCATGATCTCCATGTTGCCGATCATCTGGTTGGTCGGGCGCATGTTGATCGGCGGCATCTCCCTGGGCAGTTCCCTCGGACAAATGCCCGTCGGCTTCATCAATCGTTATCTGGGCGACTGGGCCTTCAACTTTTTGATCGTCTCACTCGCCATTCGCCCCATCCATGAATTGACCAGGATCAAGGTTCTCATGCAGTACACACGCATGATCGGCCTGTATGCGGCCTTTTATGCCTTCCTGCATGTGCTCACCTACTTCAGCCTGGAGTGGGTCTTCAACTGGTCGGGCATTTATGGCGACATCGTCAAGCGCCCGTTCATCCTGTTGGGCATGGTCGCTTTTCTCATGCTGGTCGTGTTGACGGTCACCTCCACCCACAACATGGTGCGCAAGCTGGGCCACAAAAAATGGAAAAAAATCCATTCCCTGGTCTATGGCATCAACATACTCGTCGCCTTTCATTTTTGGTTCGCAGCCACCCACGAAAATGGCGAACCTATTGTCTATGTCATCGTGGTGCTGCTCCTGCTCGGCTTTCGCCTGAAGGAAAAAAGCAAATCCGGAAAGGGCGCAGCCCCTCCTCCTGGAGCTCCATCCCGGCCTACAACGTGAACCGGCCCTCCTGAATACGCTGGGCCTCCATCGACTCCAACTCCCGCAATCCCGAAACCACGACCTCGGGGTCGGGCACAAAATCCAGATCCCGATTCCGCTCTGGATAGGGCACCGCATTCAACACCACCTTCATGGCGTTCAAACGGGCCATGTGCTTGTTGTCGGAGCGAATGATGGTCCAAGGGGCCTCCGGGGTGTGGGTCCGCTTCAACATGAAATATTTCATGTTGGTAAAATCGTCCCAATGATCCTGGGCCTGGAGGTCCACTTCGCTCAATTTCCACTGCCGCAACGGGTCATCCCGGCGTCTGTTGAAACGGGCCAATTGGACATCCTTGGAGACGCTGAAGTAGGTTTTGACCAGAATTGTCCCCTGCCGGACGATGTCCTGCTCGAAGCCGGTCACGGCCAGCATGAAATCCTGATATTGCCGCTCGGTGCAAAATTTGAAGACCGGTTCGACCATGGCGCGGTTGTACCAGCTCCGGTCGAAGAAGACCACCTCGCCGCCGCTGGGAAATTGTTCCACGTAGCGTTGAAAAAACCATTGAGTCCTTTGCACGTCCGTGGGTTTCCCCAGGGCGACCACCCGGTAGTGTTTTTCATTCATGTAGCGGGTGATGCGGCGCAGGGTTCCCCCCTTGCCAGCCCCGTCACGGCCTTCGAGGATGACAATCATCCGCAACTCTTTCTCTTCAAGGTAGTGTTGCAGCTTGATCAACTCCGCCTGGTATGGCTTCAGGTTTTCTTCCTGGATATGTTCCTGGACCGCCCTGGAGGTATGCTCCTGAAGGTGAGCGATCTCTCCACGCAGGCGCTCGTTCTCCTGGACACGCTGATGCAATGCAGCCAGAAGACTCTCCCTGGTCGCCAGGGAGGGATCCGCCATGAGGGCGGAGAGGTCATTTTCTGCAACGGGCGTCGCGGCGTTTTTCGACATCATGCCACCTTTTCCAGTGCGATGTGGAGAGAGACACCCTCCAGCTTGAGGAGCTCCCCCCCCTGCAAGCCAGGTTGATGGGTGATGGTTTGGGCCAGCAACTCCTGGCACAACAAGGCGTTGTGGGTCTGCACGGCAGTGACCAGAGATTCTGGTCCATCGAACGATATACGAACCCGGTCGGTGATCTCCAAACCGGTCTCCCGGCGCATATTTTGCGCTATGCGATTGAAATGTCTCGCCAATCCTTCTGCGGCCAACTCCTTTGTCACCTCCGTCTCCAGGAGCACCAGGGTACCCTTCTCCCGCCCGGCCAATAAACCGGGTCCGGCATCCCAGGAAAATTGCAGGTCGGCAGCGGTGACCGCCAAATCCCGACCATCGTCCAGCGTCAAGGTCCAGGAGTGACCACCCGCAACGGCCTGTTGCAGCATGAGGGGGTCGGCTGCGGCGATACTGGCCACCACTTGCGGCATCTGTTTTTCAGCCTTGGCGCCCAGGGTGCGGTAGTTGGGACGCACCTTGACCTCAACACCATGCGCATCGGCCAGGATTTTGAGTGTTTTGATATTGCACTCGTCGAGAATCTGCCCGACCAGGGATGGCTCATCCAGGACTGCCCGCTCCTGAAGATCGGACGGCAGCACGCGAATGGCGCCCAAAGGTTGCCGGGTCTTGGTCTTGCACGTGTTGCGCAAGGCCAGAACGATGTTTTTGATCTTGAGGACACTCTCCATCTGTTGCTCCAGATGGAGATCACGCAAGGCTGGCTGCGGCTGCGGATAGGGGCGCAAGTGAACCGACAGCGGGGCATCCGGATCCACGGAGCGGATCAGATTCTGGTAAATCTCTTCGGTCAGAAAAGGCAGGATCGGTGCCAATAGATCCATGCAGGTCACGAGAACCGTATGCAGAGTCGCGTAGGCGGCGCACTTGTCGGAGGTCAAACCGTCTCCCCAGAAGCGCCGCCGTGAACGCCGCAGATACCAGTTGGAGAGTTCATCCATGAAGTGCTCGAACTGCTCCATGAAACGATGCACGGCAACATCGCGAAAGGCATCGTGGGCCTGCTGCATCAGCAGTTGCAAACGGCTGAGGATCCAGCGGTCCGGCTGTGGCCGATCACCCGGCGGAGGATCCTGCACACCGGGGCGCCATTGATCCACCTGGGCATAGGAGACAAAAAAGCTGTAGCAGTTCCAGAAGGTGAGCAGCTTGCGCCGCACTTCGGCATCGGGGTGGTTGGCCTTGCTCTCCTGGTGGTCCAGCCGGGGAAAATTGAGGTTGGTCGTCGGGTTCTGGCTGGCATAGAGGTAGCGCATCACATCCGCGCCCAGGATATCGGCGGCATCGTCGAAAAAGATGGCATTGCCGGTGGATTTATGCATCTCCCTGCCCTGCTCGTCGCGAACCAGGCCATGACCCAGCAAGGTTTTGAAAGGGGCGCGCCCTTCCAGTTTCACGCTCATGGCGAGCAGGGAGTAGAACCAGTTGCGAAACTGGCCCGGAAAGCACTCGATCACCATGTCGGCGGGAAAATGATTTTCCCAATAGCGCCGGTCGCTGTTGTAGCGCACCGTGCTGAACGGAACGATGCCTGCGTCCAGCCAGGGGTTGCCCACATCCTCGACCCGGCTGGCCAACTGGCCGCACCGTTCACAGGTGATCTTGATCCGGTCGATGTGGGGCCGGTGCGGCGAGTGGCCCGCAAAGGCGTCCCATCCTTCCACCGCTTTCGCCTTGAGCTCCTCCTCACCGCCAATAACCGTGAACCAGTGACAGGCATGGCACTCCCATATGGGCAGGGCCAAACCCCAAAAACGCTTTTTGGAGATCAACCAATCTCCCATGTTGTGCAGCCAATCCTGCTCCCGCGCCTCGCCGTCGACAGGAATCCAGCGGATGCCCGGAACCACTTTTTTGATCCGGTCCCGCCACTCCATGTTGATGTACCAACCATCGATGAGACGGAACACCAATTCGGTTTTGCAGCGCCAACAGTGCGGATAGACATGTGGATACTGCTCCCGGGCAATCAGCACACCCCTGTTTTTCAGATCCTGGATCACCATGGCGCTGACATCCAGGACGCTCTGGCCGGCGTAGGGGCCAAACTGCTCCAGAAAAATGCCGTTGTCATCCAACGGGGCCACGATGGCCAGGGCGTGTTCCCGGCCCAGGTGATAGTCTTCCGTACCGCAGCCGGGGGCAATGTGGACGATGCCGGTCCCCTCCGTACCGCTGATCTCTTTCCAGGGGATGGCGCGATGTCCCGCCACCGCGCTGTCCGTCACCCCCGGCGTCGGACCAAACGGGGTGACTCCTCCCGGCGTTTGCATGGCGGTCAATGCATCGCATGGGCCGGCGTAGGTCAGACCGAGCAACGCCTCGCCGGGCATTTCCGCCAAAATCTCCGCCTCTCCACCCACACCTTTGAGTATCTGGGCCAGGGAGGGAAGGTTGGCAACCCGTTTTTGTCCTTCCGCTTCCAGCTCCTGACGCCGTTTGTGGGAAAAATTGTCCTTGCCGACGTAATAGACCCAGCCGCCGTGTCGAATCTTCAGGTAGGTCATCTCCGGGTTGATGGCCACCGCAACATTGGATGTCAGGGTCCAGGGGGTGGTGGTCCACACCAGAAAGGCCTCCCTCTCCCGTCCCAGGATGGGAAAACGCACGTAGACCGAGGTGTGTTCCGTGATTTTCCGGCCTTCGGCAACCTCCATCTGGGAGAGCCCGGTGCCACAGCGCGGGCACCAGGTCATGACGTCCGTGCCGCGATAGATGTGACCATCGGCGTGGCACTTTTTTAAAAAACTCCAGATCGTGTAATTGTTCTCGTTGGAAAAGGTGAAATAACTGCCACCGTATTCCGGGCTGCCCAGGTTGGCGATGATCTGTTCGGGCGTGCCTGTGAAACGATTCCCGGATGGGGCCGTGTAGGTGATCTCGGGCAGATCATCGTGCAGGGCCTGTTGCAACCGGCGCAGCTGCCCGGGATCATCCCAATCCATCCAATATCCCAGACGGATGGATTGCTCCGTCTGTTTGGCGGCAAAAGTCAACACCCGCTCCTTGCAGGCCCGCACAAAGCGGTCCATGCCGAAGGCGAGGATATCCTTTTTCGATTTGAAGGCGTGCTCTTTTTCGATCTCGACTTCCACCCACAATCCCTGGCAGTCAAAGCCGTTCTGGTAGCGCAGCTGCCTGCCTGACATGGCGTGATAGCGCTGGAAAATATCTTTCAAAGAGCGTCCCCAGGCATGATGAACACCCATGGGATTGTTCGCGGTGATAGGTCCATCCTGAAATGACCAGACCTCCCCGTGAGCATTTTTCTCACGCAATTGGGAAAAAATGTTGTTCTCCTGCCAAAATCGAAGAAACTGTTTCTCAATTGTTACAAAATCGAGTGATTTACTGACCGTCTTGTACATGCCACGACACCAGAACAGTTTAATTGTGATGGATAAATTCTCTGTAAAGTAAACATGGATCCTGGATGGCGTCAAGAGGAGAAAATCCCCCTGCCGGTTATCATCAAACCGGAAAAAGAGGCCGTGCGCTCCCCGAAATATTCATGCTATGCTCACCGCCCTCGGTGGGGCTGCCGCCTGGTCGTGGCATGATCGGGCTCCTTGCCGCCGGTATCGTCGCTCGGATGTGAAAGGACGCCAGGCATGAGTGAACATTTCACCCAGTTCCTGTTGGCCCTGATGGGTCAGCTGGACTACACCGCCATATTTCTCCTGATGGCTGCGGAGAGCTCCATCCTGCCGGTCCCCTCCGAGCTGGTGATGATTCCCGCCGGTTATCTGGCCTCCCAGGGGCGTCTCGATCCGGGATGGATCGTCCTGGCCTCCAGTCTGGGCAGCATCGTCGGATCCCTGGGCAGCTATTACCTGGCCTTGTGGCTGGGCCGGATGCTGATTTTGCGTTATGGCAAATATTTTTTGATCACGGCGGAACACCTGGACAAGACCGAAGCATTTGTCCACAAACATGGCGAGATCTCGATCTTCACGGGCCGCTTCATTCCCGGCATCCGTCATTTGGTCTCCATGCCCGCCGGCCTGGCGCGCATGCGATTGGCGCCTTTCCTTCTCTTCACCTTTGTCGGGGCCACCCTCTGGAACGTCGTGTTGCTCATATTGGGTTACGTCATTGGCGAGAACCAGCAATGGCTACAGGACAACCTGAGCCTGGTCGTCGGCGGTGGGGTCGGATTTGCCTTGCTGGTATTGGCCGGGTATATCCTCTGGCAGCGCAAAACCGCGCGTTGACAAGCACTCCGAAGCGATGGTCAAAAAAAATCGACGTTGCTTGACAAAGGGAGCCGATCCGTGCTCTTTGGGGAGCGCGATGCGGTGGAAGGGCCATTCGGCTCGGCGGATTGAAATTCTTCGACTTAACCAAAACAGGAAAGAGGAGCGTGGAGATGGCTCGATTACAAAATGTGAGGGCTGGGCGACTTTTGTCGGTAGCGGGGGTTGCTGCTTTGGCGTTTGGTGTGGCCGCCTGCGGTGGTGGTGGCGGTTCCAGTAGCTCTCCGTCCGAAGCCGGGACGGTATACGCCGGCGGTACCCTGATCGGGGCCACCGTCTGTATCGATAACAACAACGACCAGGCCTGCGACTCCCCCTCCTCGACCACGACCACCGACGCCGATGGTAAGTTCACTCTCTCGACCAGTGGAAGATTGCTGGTCAAGGGCGGTTACGACATGGACTCCCTGGTGACAGGGAAGACCATGGCCAATTGGAAGGCCGATGGGAACGTCGCCAATGCCTCTCTGTATTTCAACCCTTATGTAGGCGCCCTGACCGCCCCCTCCGGCGCTGCGGCGATCACCCCCATCACGACCATGGTCCAAACCCTGGTTGACAGCGGCACCCCCGTCGCCGACGCCCAGACCAATATCCAGAAATCTCTGGGAATCGATGCGACCGTCAGCCTGATCGGTTCCTCTGCCATGCAGTCCCTGACCAGCCCGGCTGCCATGCTCGGCATTCAATCCCTGGGTCGCATGTTCCGACAGGCGGCAACCTCCATCTCGGCTGCCTCCGGCATCGATACCTCGGTCACGACTTACAGCGCGACGACCGATGCCAGCAAGGGTGACGTGGCGAGAATCTTCCTGAGCGTGGCCAAGGCTGCCGCCAACGCCATGAACACCAACGCGACCCTGGCTGCGCCTGTGGTGTACAGCTTCACCGGCGACACCGCCACACAAACAACCGCGCTGGGCACCCTGGTCACCACCGTCATCACCAACGCAGTCACTACGGTCTCCAGTGACGCCGCGTTCGCGGCCTCGACAAGCCTGGCCAAGATCAGCCCGGCTGGCATCGCTGCCCTTGCCGGGGATTCGATCGTGTCGGGCGTGCAAAACGTCGCCAAGCTGGTCAAAACGGCGGGGGCCAACTTCCCGGTCGGAGCCACCCTGGCGGATGTGACGGCCCAGTTGCAGGCCCAGAAGATGGATACCTTGATCAGCGCCCAGGAGCGTATGGATGTCGTGGCGCAACAGTTGACGGATCCGACTGTGCAGGCCATGGTCACCCGGGCCTACCTCCCCAGCGGTGGTCTGGGCGCCCTGGAGGCCAAGATCAAAGCCATCGGCACCGAGTTGGCGGCGGCGCAAACCCTCCTGAAGGACAATCAGGGTGACCTGACGAGTACGAATGTCACCACCGGTATCATGCAGGCCATGACCGGTGCGCTCCTCCAGATGGCCAACGTGGCTGCGGATCCAAGCTTCGTCAAGACCAATCTTCCCTCCACAGTCGAAATTCCGACTGCTCTCAACATTAGCCAAAAAATGGTCAAATTCGTGGAAAATTCGCAGGCCGCCTTCTTCGGGCCCAACGTTTCTGCGGACCAGACCTACACCCTCACGACCAACATGATGGGTGGCATGCAGACCAAACTGAATGCTGTCAAGGGGATGACGGGTTATGCCATCACCGTGACCGATGATGTCATCGCCAATTCAGTCTCTGTCGTTGTGACGGAAGTCCAGAAGCAACCCAAGTTGAAGGGGGTCTTCAATGCGACCAAACTCGCCACCCTGGGCAATGCGGTCCAGGCGGTGATCTTGAACCAGGTGGGTGGAAATCAGGCTGCGTTTGATGCCCTGATTGGCAAAAACCCAACCATCGTGACCACGATCCAGACCGTCAACGGCGGCAAGGCCGTGAATGGCGCATCTGCGGTGGTGATCACTTCCACCATCACGGTTCCCGGTTCCACGGTACCTGCGGTTGTGGTGCCTTATGCCGGCAAGAACGGGCTGGTGCTGGTCGACAACAAGGTGACCGTGAACGGCACCGCCGCCACCACCACCTCCAGCGGCAGCTTCACCCTCTCCCCCTTCGTACCCAATACGTCCGTGTTTGGCGGTATTTCCACGCTGACCTTTGTAGCCAAGGTGGCAAATGAACCTTTTGGCGCCGGCGTCACCAGCAAATCCGTCAAAGTGGGTGTCTCCGTCATCCCCGTTGATTCGACAGGAGCAGCCAGCACGACCAACAGGCGTCGGTTGAGCATGGTCATCGATGGGGTCACTCTGACCCTCAACGGCACATTGTTGACCGCCAACATCCCGACGACCTCCAGTCTTTACTACTCCATCACCAATACCAGCGGTACCACGTTTACCGCTACGACCGCCAATCCCAAAGCAGATGCCATCACAGTCAGCAGCGATGATGCAGTCAAGACGGGCGCCACCATCACCCTCGACGGCGCCAGCCTGATTCCCAAGGCTGCGAATGTCTTGATTGCCCAAGACGATCAGGGCAATGGCTCTTCCGCCTACTGGCCGTGGAACTCGGGCGCCAAGTTCAGCATCACGACCTACATTGATGGTGTGACCCTCCTCGACAAGGATGGAAACAACATTGATACCGGATCCTTGTCGGTCAATGGCGCGTCCGTCAACGGCAGCAAGTTGACCGGTGTGGCAACCATCCAATAGTCACAAGAACAAAAAAAGCTGTTGACGCAAAGGCAGGTTCCGGTTGATTGAACCTGCCTTTGCACCTCAAGTGCCCAGTCTACGTTGGCCAACGGAAGAGGAGAATTCCCCCACTCCCTGGCTGGGCCCTTTCTTACCCTTCCCTGCTGCCTCCCCCTTCGGCTACAATTCTGGGCTGTTCCTCCTCAAGTTGAACATACAACGCGCTCGTGTTGTTTTTTTTCGTCCCTGTGCCAGACCGGCTGCCGAGGCCCGTTCTGGTCTGTCGGTTATTGGTGACACTGCCATGGTACAAAGAAATTTACGGGACTTGCGGCAATTTGAGAGTATGGACCAGTTTGCGCAAACCTACCTGAAGCGGTTATACGAAACGATCAACGACCTTGAATCCCTGAGTGGTATCGACCCTGACGAACTTCCCAACGTCGTCGGGAGAATGGTGCGAACCTTTTCCGAAATTCGTGATGCATCCAGCACCCTTGGCAAAAATAATATTTATCTATTGAGTCAATATCTTGAAAGGTTGGCCGAAAAATTACACCAGAGAAAATTGCCTCTGAGAGTCAGCACCATGGCAGTCATGGTTTCAGCCGCCACGACGCTGCGGGGCCTTGTGGTCGATATCGCCATCAGCGACACCATGGATATAGGTGAAGATGTCGATGCCTTGAAAGATCTCGTCGGGGATATTTCCCTTTCCCCGGACGGAGAGTCAAGCGACATTTCCGGTAATATGGTTCCCACCCGCGAGGTAGACGCGCAAGACGCGAGGCAACCGGTCAGCCTCGACCATTTTGTTCGAAAATCAACTTTCCAGGAAGATCAGGATCGGGTCGAACTGGGCCGCGAAAGGCAAATCCGGGAGGCACAGGCCAGGGAGAGCGCTGCCTTGGAGTTGCAGGCCCGGGAAGACCAGGATTTCGAAGCAAAAGTCCGGGAGGATCGAGCATGGGAAAACCAACCCCGCGAGGCCCAGGTAACCAAGACATCGAGTCGTGATGATCGTGACCAGGATACAGATACAGGTGGCGGGGATGCCAAGCCCGGCGATAGGCAAGCCGGGCAGGTCCATGATGAGCAAGTTGGACAGGCGCATGTGTCGAAGGACCAGGCCAACAGGAAGCAACCTCCCAAGCCCAAACAGAATATGCTGGTCCAGGTGTTGCTCAGGCTCGCTGTATCCGGGCTTATGCTTGCGCTTGTCATTCTGGTACTTGAAAAAACAAAAATTGTAAAAAAACCCCTTACACCCTCATCCACCGAAACACCCGCCTCACCCCTACCCGCTGCACCGATGCTGGCCGAAAAGTCTCTATCCTACCTCGTGGCAACCCCTCTTCTTGCGGCCCTGACAAACGAACCGCCAGCCACCAACAATCTTGCCGGCGCGACGCCACCCGGAAAGACCGGTCAGACTTCCTCCCAACCTTCTGCCAACCCTGGCGAGTTGGCCAGCGCCCATATGGCGGATGTCTCCTCATCCGAACAGACGATGGCAGCCAGACCTGTGGAGTCTCCAGTGCCTGAATCCGCGCAGACATGGGCGCCGGTCTCCGAGCGACACCCAGCCTTGACGGCGGAATTGGCAGCCCTGGTTGCGGCGCCAATCCTGCCATCAGAGCCAAACTCAGCCAACCCGCCACCGACCCCTGCTTCTGAACGAACCCCCGACAGTGCGCCTGCAACCCAACCCGAACGGACATCGGAAAGTGTGGTCTCTCCCCCTCCTTCCGGTACTGATCGTGCGCCTGCAGCCCAACCCGGACAGACATCGGAAAGTGTGGTCTTTCCCCCTCCTTCCGGTACTGATCGTGCGCCTGCAACCCAACCCGGACAGACATCGGAAAGTGTGGTCTCTCCCCCTCCTTCCGGTACTGGCCGTGCGCACACAGCCCCGGTTGCCCACCCGGAAATGCTCCCCTTTTCCGACTGGCTCAAACCCATGGACCGTCTTCTCTCTTCACCCTACCTGACCCTGACGCCGGGCAAGGGTCAGCCACCGGGAAGGCTTGACTATCATTTCGGGGAAAATGGCGACCTGTTGTTTTCCGTCGAACAGTTGTTGGGACACACCGCCGCCCGTCCCGGGGAACTCTTTGTCATCACGGCTGAAACGGTCACCCAGCTCAGGGTGGTGTTTCAGGTGGTCCCCCGTGAAGCCTATATGTTTCCCGTGGACAACAGTGGCCGGGTCACTGTTCCCCGCGCCTTTTGGGAAGCCTTTGTTCGTGTCAGCAAGCGGGCTGTCAGCCTGAGCCGTGTTGTCAGTGACCATTCGAGCATCGTTGCCCTCCGGGATCTGGAGGCTGTCACGGTGCAATCGATTGCCGAACAGATCAAACGATAACAGCCCACTCCGAACCAGCCATCGGTTTTTCCCATGGCGCCAAGTGTTGCAGAGCAAGTATTAAGATGGTATAAAGAAGAGTTGGAAAAAAAGTCAAGATTCTCTTCATCATCTCTGGACAATTTCTTGCTGCGTGTTAAAGTCACGGCTGGGGTCGGATTGCCGAAGATCCCTCGATGGGAAGAGTGCCTCGTTTCCGGTAGTTTGGTCAGAGGCGTTCAGAAGGGATGATGTAGATCTCTCTCCGAAGATTGGATGGAATGGGTGGCCGTCATCCTGGACGTCTTCACTGCCTGCCGGTCCAAAAAAGTCAACAGGTGAGATGAATGACATGACCGACTTCGTACTTATTCTCGTCAGCACCGTCTTCGTCAACAATTTCGTGTTGACAAAGTTTTTAGGAATCTGTCCCTTCCTCGGGGTGTCCAAGAAAGTTGAAACCGCCATTGGCATGACCTATGCGGTCGTCTTCGTCATGACCCTGGCGTCAGGCATATCCTGGGTCGCCGAGAGAGCGATCCTTGCCCCCTTGGGCCTTGAGTATCTGCGCACCATCTGCTTCATTTTGATCATCGCTGCCCTGGTTCAGTTCACCGAGATGGTCATCCGCAAGACCAGCCCCGTCTTGTATGCGGCTTTGGGCATTTTTCTCCCCCTGATCACAACCAACTGCTGCGTGCTCGGTGTAGCGATTCTGAATATCCAAAAGGGGAGCTCTTTCCTCGAATCCTCCGTTTATGGTTGTGGCGCAGGCATGGGGTTTGGTCTGGTTCTCATCCTGTTTGCCGGCATGCGTGAACGCATCGACCTTTCGGATGTGCCTGTCCTGCTCAAGGGATCGCCCATCTCTCTGGTGAGTGCCGGGTTGCTTTCTTTGGCCTTCATGGGGTTCTCCGGTATCGTCAAGTAACGTCTGGTTTGATCGTTGACCGACTTCTCTATGAGGAGAGTTTATGATTGAAGCCGTGTTGAGCATGAGTGGTTTGGCGCTGGTCGCCGGGTTGGGTTTGGGGTTTGCAGCCAAAAAATTTCATGTCGAGGGTGACCCGAAGGTTGATGGGTTGACGGCATTGCTCCCCGCCACCAACTGCGGCAACTGCGGCTTTCCCGGTTGCCGCCCCTACGCCGAGGCCATTGCCACGGAACAGGCTTCCAGTATAGGCCTTTGTACGCCCGGTGGCGTGGCCGTCATGGAAAAAATCGCCGCCATGTTGGGTGTCGAGCCTGTCGAGATGGATGTCGATTCCGGACCCAAGGTCGCTTTCGTCCGCGAAGAGGATTGCATCGGTTGCACCGCCTGCATCAAAGCCTGCCCTGTGGATGCGATCATTGGCGCCAACAAGCAATCCCATACCGTGGTCGCGGAGATGTGTACCGCCTGCAAAGCCTGCATCGAGCCTTGCCCGGTGGATTGCATCGACATGGTCTCGGTGCCGATGACTGCCTACACATGGCGGTGGGATAAACCCGGAACCACGAACGCTCTCCACTGATCAGGTGGGTCTGGCGCAGTGCGGCTGCGTCGGGTTGACATGGTGTTTCAAGAGGCAATGGGGACATCGAGGATGGGCATGGTCGCTGCAGTACTCAAAAAATTTCATGGTGGTGTGCATCCCGTCGAGCACAAGGAGCTCTCCGAGCTTTGCGCCATCGAGCCGATGCCCCTGCCCGGACGGCTCGTCGTACCCTTTCACCAGCACCTTGGGGCCCCCAGTGAACCGGTGGTCAAAGCAGGTGACAAGGTGCTCAAGGGCGACCCTTTGGGAAGGCCGGAAGGTTTCATCTCCGCTTCGGTCCACGCGCCGACGTCCGGGACCGTTGTCGCCATCCAGGAACACGCCGTGGGCCACCCCTCGGGCCTGACCATGCTGTGCGCCATCATCGAGCCTGATGGAAAGGACGCATGGAATCCTCAAATCAAGGGGGTGGACAACCCTCTCTCCCTGGAGCCTGTTGCCATTCGCGACCTGGTCAAGGCCGCCGGCATCGTCGGGCTTGGCGGGGCATCGTTCCCCAGCTTCGTGAAATTATCTCCGCCGCGTGACAAGGTCGTAGAACTGTTGTTGATCAATGCCGTGGAGTGCGAGCCCTACCTGACCTGCGATGCCCGCCTGATGGAGGAGCGTCCGCAGGAGGTGGTCGAGGGCATTCAGATCATGCTCCATGCCCTGCAAACCAGAGAGTGTGTCATCGGCATCGAAGAAAACAAACCGAGAGCCATAGCGGCCATGGAGAGGGCCGTCGCCGGGGAGCCCCGCATACGGGTGTTGACCCTGCCGGTCATGTATCCGCAAGGATCGGAAAAACAGCTGATCGAGGTTGTGACCGGGCGTCAGGTGCCCTCCCGGGGGCTGCCCATCGATATCGGAGTCATCGTCCACAACGTCGCCACCGCCGTGGCCGTCCGCAACGCCGTTCGATTGGGTCAACCCCTGCTCTCCAGGGTCGTCACCGTAACGGGCCACAGCATCACGCGCCCTGCCAATATCGAGGTGCTGGTCGGCACCCTTGTTGATGACATCCTTGCCCATTGTGGAGGCTTGCGACCCAACACCCCCAAGGTGGTGATGGGTGGCCCGATGATGGGCTTGGCCCTGCACCAGACGGATGTCCCCGTCGTCAAGGGAACCTCGGGTATTCTCGCTCTGACCCGGGACGAATCCTCCGGCAAGCAGGAGCACCCCTGCATCCGTTGCGGCAACTGCACCCATGCCTGTCCCATGCAGTTGGTTCCCTGCACCATGGCCTGGTTTGCCAAGACGGATCAGATCGACCAGTTGACCGGTGTCGATCTGTTCGATTGCATCGAATGCGGCTCCTGTTCCTATGTGTGCCCCGCCAACATTCCCCTGGTCCATTATTTCCGCTTCGGCAAGCTTGCCCTGCAAGCCAAAGAGCGGGAACAAAGGAAAAATGAACTGAACAAGGCCCGTACCCAATCCAGAAATGAAAGATTGGCCAGGGAAAAATTGGCCAAGGAACGGAAAAAAGAGGAGATGGCAGCCAAAATGGCGGCCAAAAAAAAGCTCGACAAGGATGCCGCCACACAAAAGTCGGACCATCCCGCAGCCGAATAGGTGCCATCGCTCCGGGTGGCCGAGGCGGGGCCAACCGCTTGGTGATGGGACAAGGGTCGGAAACGCTTTGGACGGAGAAGTTTTTATTCAAGTCGAAGACACCCAGAGATGAAGGAACCGGAAACGGAAAGTACAATGAGTCCATCAAACCTGTTGTTCACTTCCTCTCCCCACGTTCACGGGGGAGATTCCATTCCCCGGATCATGCAGACGGTCATCTGGGCGCTTGTACCTGCCATCCTCCTGTCCGTTTGGATTTTTGGTTGGCCGGCGCTCCTGGTGATCGTCATCACCACACTGGCCGCCGTCGCAACCGAATACATGATGGCCAGGATCAGGTGCCGACCGGCCCCTCTGGGCGACCTTTCCGCTGCCTTGACGGGCTTGTTGCTCGCCCTGACTCTGCCACCCCACAGCCCCTGGTGGATCTGTGTGGCTGGCGGTTTTTTTGCCATTCTGCTGGGCAAACAGGTCTACGGCGGGTTGGGATACAACATGTTCAACCCCGCCCTGATCGCCCGAGTGTTCTTGTTGGTCTCCTTCCCTGTCGAGCTGACCACATGGCCACAACCCAGCGGCCTGATGTCTCCACAGGCCCTGTCGTTCGGTGACGCCCTCTCTCTGATATTTTCCGGACACCTGCCTCCCGGCGGGGTCGTGGATGCAATCAGTTCCGCCACTCCACTGGGGCAGTATCACATCGGATTGAGCATGGGCAAGACAGTCCAGGATGTACTGGGCGGCGCCTATGCCTTCGACCACCTCAAGGCCGCCACCGGTTTCATCGCCGGGTCGTTGGGAGAGACTTCCGCCGTTCTCCTGGCCCTGGGAGGTCTCTACCTGCTCGCCAAGCGCATCATCACCTGGCACATCCCCCTCTCCATGCTGGCCGGTTGTCTGGTGCCCGCCACCATCTTCTGGTTGCTGGATGGGACAAGGTACCCCGACCCCATTTTTCATCTGGTGACGGGTGGTTTGGTGATGGGTGTCTTTTTCATGGCAACCGATATGGTCACCTCTCCCGTAACGCCGTTGGGACAGATCCTGTTCGGCGCCGGATGCGGGTTGCTGACCTACATCATCCGCACCTGGGGTGGTTACCCGGAAGGGGTCTCCTTCGCCATCGTCATCATGAATGCCGTTGTTCCCCTGTTGGATCAATACACGCGGCCAGTGGTCTACGGAAAAGCCAAGAAGAACGCTTAGGATGGATATTGAGGAGTTTGGCAATGCCTGACTTTTTCAGAATGGGTCTGATTCTTATGGTTGTCGGCTTGACTGCCACCGCCATACTGGCTGGAACGGACTCCATCACCAAGGGCCCCATCGCCGAGGCCAAGCGGCAGGAACTCTTGCATGCCCTGCAGCAAGTCCTCCCCCCGGGGTTTGACAACAGTCCCGACCAGGACTTCATCGTCGTCAACGATGCCCGATTGGATAAAAAGAGCAGCCCCGTAAAAATCTACCGGGCCCGTGGGAAGGGTGCCGACCTGGGCGCCGCCTTTACGGTCATCGCTCCCAATGGCTACTCAGGTGATATCGAAATCCTGTTGGGCATGGCCGCAGGGGGTACAGTCTCCAGCATCCGGATCCTCTCCCACAAAGAGACCCCGGGATTGGGGGACAAGTTTGCGACCACATCATGGCCGGATGCCTTCAAAGGAAAGACCGCCAGCAACGTCAAATGGGGAGTCAAAAAGGACGGCGGGGATTTTGACCAATTTGCCGGCGCCACCATCACCCCACGCGCCATCGTCGGCGCTGTCAAACGCGGGTTGGATTTCTTTGTCGAAAATGAGGCCAAATTGTTTGCCAAAGCGGCCCCTGCTGCAACCAAGGCGATGGAGGTCAGGCCATGAGTGAAACCGGAACAATCGTCAAAAACGGCCTTTGGGACAACAACGTCATCTTTGTCCAACTGTTGGGCATGTGTCCCTTGCTGGGGGTCTCGACCAACGCCGTCAATGGCATCGGCATGGGTTTGGCTACAACGTTCGTGCTGGTTGGATCCAACGTCGTGGTCTCCTGGGTTCGGAACTTTATCCCGAATGACATCCGCATTCCCGCCTTTGTCATCATCATCGCGAGTTTTGTGACTGTCGTCGATTTGATGATGAACGCCTTTTTCCTGAGCCTGCACAAGGTGCTGGGCATCTTCATTCCCCTGATCGTGGTCAACTGTGCCATCCTGGGCAGAGCTGAGGCTTTTGCCTGCAAGAACAAGGCGCTTCCGTCGGTTATCGACGGTTTGTCAACCGGCCTTGGATTCACCCTGGCTCTGTTTATCCTGGGATCGTGCCGTGAGCTGCTGGGATCGGGAAAGTTATTTGGCATGGATGTGTTGGGGCCTTCCTACCATCCGGCCATCGGTTTCATCCTTCCTCCTGGCGCCTTTATCGTCCTGGGCTTTATCCTGGTGGCGGTCAGATGGTTGAACGCCAGACAAGCCAAAGCCTGATCGTACCGTTGGGGAGCATCGACGCATGAAAATCGCGGTGGTTTACGCCGAAGCTGCAAAGCAGACCGTCATCGAGTTCGAGGCCAACGATGGCATCACCGCAGCCGAGGCTGTGGAGCGCTCTGGAATCATGAAGAAATTCCCCCAGATCACCCTGGAAAGCAACAAGCTGGGCATTTTCAGCAAGATTGTCGAACCCGGGCAGGTTCTCGTGGCGGGTGATCGCGTGGAGATCTATCGCCCCGCTCTGGGCAAGCCCCCCAAAAAAGAGCGTGCCGCCAAAGAGTCGGATGCCGATGCCGACGGGGAGGCCAGTGCAACCAAGTCGGCCAAACTGGCCGCCGCCAAAAAACGGGTTGCCGCCGCCAAAACCAAATCCGACGAGACAAAAGCCACGGCAGGCTGACATTCCTGAATCAGGAGGGAGTTGCGATGCGTGAGCAGGCCCGTGTTTTCGCTCTTGATGGCCAGCATGCGTTGGTGGTCGGTCAAAAGCAACGTGGATGTGGCACGTGTCCTCAGGAGGCCGGTTGTTCGACGCTCTCCCTGGGAGGTGGCAACAAAGAGGTGCATGTCCGTGCTCTCAACCCGATTGGCGCTGAGGTCGGCGATCTTGTAACCCTGGAAATTTCGAATCGTCACTTTTTGCGTTCCTCTTTTCTTGTCTACGTCGTACCGGTGTTGGTTCTCTTTTGTGGGGGATTTTTGTTTCAGTCCATCGGATCCAGGCTGGGTCTTGCGGCCAGTGATGCCGAAGCCCTGGGTGGTGGCGCCGGCATGCTCTGTTTTGGGCTCTTTTTTTTTTGGCTGAAACAGCGCAACAAACGCCTGGAAAAGAGAGGGGCCGGTGTTCCCACTATTGTGGAAATTGCCCATCCGCTTGAGGCTTGCGCGACCGTTATTCCGATCAAAAGTCAGCATCATTGAAAAATCCGTTGGCCGCCATACATCAACAGCCAACCCTTTCGGTTCGTCGCCCCTCCCCCTGCTTCCTGCAACGTTGTGATCCCCGCAGCCGTTTTGCTGCTTTTATCGTCATGTCAATCGTTTTTTCCCGTCTTGGCGATGGATCTCCTGTCAGGTGGCTCACTGTTGTGGTTGTGCCACTCCTGCCCTGGCTCTCCGCCATGCCGTGGCGTGATTTTTTGTCGCCCCTTTGGAAATTGCGTTGGTTTTTTCTGTTTCTATTCCTCCTGCATGGTTTTTTTGTGCCAGGGAGCGCGTTGCTCCCTTTTGCCCACGGCCTGAGCAGGCAGGGGGCGCTCGCCGGAGCGCAACAATCCATCCACCTGGCCCTCATGGCGACACTCGCCTGGGTTCTCGTGCAGACCTCATCGACCGAGGATTTGATCACAGGCGTGCGAGGATTGTTTGGACCTTTGGAGAGGGTCGGCATCCCCGTATTGAAATGGGCAACCCTGCTGTCGTGGACCCTGGAGTGCGTTGGCCGCCTGTTGCTGCTGGCCGATGCAAGCCGCCGGCAGGTCACCCTGGAGAAGAGGGGACAACTCTGGTCAGATGTCCTGACCCTGCTGAGTCAACGGGTCAACCTGTTCATCACCGACATGATGGCTGACATGACGCAGCAGGAACACCATTTGATCACCCAAGGGGTCATCACAGGCCTGCCGATACCACCCCATGTTGCCTATCGTCCGGGGTGGCGTGATGTGTTGTTGCTGACCACTTCCCTTTTCTTTCTGTTCCTCCCTGCTCACGGCCTTGCCAATCTGTGAACCGGGGCAACGGCTCCAGTACCCTTTCAAAAAGGGCCTGGACACGAAAGCCTTTGTCAGGGCTTCGCCCCGAACCCCACCAGGACTCTGTCCTGGACCTGCCAGGGAGCCAGCCCCCTGGACCCCGATTCAGTACCCTTTCAAAAAAGGCCTGGACATGAAAGCCTTTGTCAGGGCTTCGCCCCGAACCCCACCAGGACTCTGTCCTGGACCTGCCAGGGAGCCAGCCCCCTGGACCCCGATTCGTTGCCGGGTAGTGAGGCAGGGCTTCACCCGACCATGTCAGTTGTGCGCCCGGGTCTGTCCAGATTCACGATCCATCAAAGCCTTGTTGTACGCCCGGATCACGTCGTGACTGGTGATAATCCCCAAAATCTGGGCAGGATCGATCTGGGAGATCACCACCACCTGTTCGATGCCGGATGCCCCCATCTGGCGGAAGGTTTCAAACAGATCATCAGTGGGACCAACCTTGAGTATGCGCTGAATGGGAATGTCCCGCACCAGAACCAGATGCTCCAGCCCCTCCTGAAAGGCAACACCACGAATTTCCCGGAAAGAGATGGTCCCTTTGATCGCGCCGTCATCTCCTCTGACCAGAAAAAACTCTTCCCGGGTGTTGTGGATCATCTCCTTGATGCGATGGATCGTCGTGACATCGGTCACAACAGGACAGGATGGACGCATGATGGCCCCGACCGGAATATCGCGCAGCAGGTTGGCCTCGCGCTGGGTGTCGAGTTTGATCTCCTTGCGGCTCAAGGCCCGCGTAAACACCGAATGACGATAGATCTGGTGGATCAGCAGGGAGGCAACGATGGACGATACCATCAGGGCCAGCATGATCCTGTAGTCACGGGTCAACTCGAACAAAACCAGAATGGAAGTGATGGGCGCCCCCAGGACCGAGGCGCACATCGCTCCCATTCCCACCAAGGCATAGGCCCCCGACCCGGCGGAGAGGGCCGGAAAAAGAGAGTGCGCATAGGTACCGTAGGCCCCGCCAACCATGGCCCCCAAAAACAGACTCGGTGTAAAGACACCGCCCGAAAATCCACTTCCCAGGGTGACGGCGGTGGCTATGATCTTGATAAAAACCAGCGCCAGCATCAACATGCCCAAAATCTCTTCCCGGAGGGCATGATTCATGGTGTCATAGCCCACCCCCATGATCTGTGGAAACTTGAGGGCGATCAAGCCCACCACAAACCCGCCCAGCATGGGCTTGTAATAGATGGGAACAGGGATTTTGCGGATCAAATCCTCGGACTTGAACAAGGTGTGCATGAACAAAATGCCGGTCAGGCCACAAACCAACCCCAATCCAACATAGGCGGGTATCTCCCAGGCGGAAACCAGGGTGTAGTGGGGAACGATGAAAGCAGGAAAATCTCCCAGGTGGATGCGGGCCACCACCGTCGCGATCACGGCGGAAAGAACGACCGGTGAAAAGGTGGTCAGACCGTAATCCCCCATGATCACCTCCAGGGAAAACATCACCCCGGCAATGGGCGCATTGAAAGAGGCGGCGATACCGGCTGCAACCCCACACCCAACCATGGTGCGCATGTGTTTGGTCGTCATCTGTAGATAGCCGCCAAACATGGAAGCAAGCGTTGCCCCCAGATGCACCACGGGGCCTTCACGGCCAACTGATCCGCCACAGCCGATGGAGAGCGCACAGGCCAAAATTTTTCCCAAACCATCCTTGGGGTTGATCTTCCCTCCCTTCAAGGCGACAGCCACCATCACCTCGGGCACACCATCCCCCCGGGCCCCAGGCAGGAAAAAATGCACCAACGGGCCAAGGATCGCTCCTCCCAGAACAGGCATCAGCAGGATATGCCACCAGGCGAGCTCGGACAAAACACTGACGACATCCTCGTCACCGCTGCCCATAAAAAAATACTGACACAATTCGATCAGGCGGCGGAACAAGATCGACCCATAACCAACCATGATACCAATGAGAACAGCCATACCGGAAAGGGTGATCTGTTCGTTGACACCCAGTCGGTTGAGAAATTTCAGCATGGATCGCTTATTCTGCCGCAGGTTTTGGTCGATCAAGAGAGTCAGGGAGCCGGAACCTCATACTAATCCGGGGTGGGGTCCCCCACAAGCAGGATTCCACCCCCCTGACGGAGAAACCAAAACATGGAAATTCATTTCATGCCCCAGCCAGCTCCAGAAGCAAAACAGTCGCCAGGCAGCGGCGCTGCCACGGATTTTGTCGCCCTCAACGATGCCCGGGCGCGGGTTGTCCGGGATCCGGTCTCCATCTCCACAACAGGAACGTTACGCTCGTTGCAATACCTGGAGAAAGAGATCCAGGCCAGTCTGTCGCGACTTTTCATGGAGGAGGTATTCGGCAGCAAATCCCAACACATTTCCACCTCGGATCTGGTAACTCAGGATGAAGGGGAGTCACCCGAATTCTGACAACTTTTTCCCATCGAACGGGCCCCATACATACATGAATATGCCAGAATCGACGACTCGGCAGGGAGTCATGTTGCTGGTCTGTGTCAAAGAGCGCATCTCCCCCACCAACCCATCCTGTGGCAAGCGGGGAGGAACAGCCCTGGCTGAGGCTTTCGCAGATGAACTCGCCCAGCGTCACCTGCCCGTCAAAGTCAAACGGATCCTCTGCCTGGGCGAGTGCGCCAAAGGCCCCAATGTCCGTATCGCCCCGGGTGGAAAAACATTTCACGCAGTGCGTATTGAGAATGTGCCGGAAATCCTGCAAGAATTGGAAAGATTTTTTGGATCTTTGCATGACTCCGCATAGCCACACCCCATCCGCCCACCTGTGTCCGACATTTCTTCCTTGACAAAACATCGCCTGCATGAGATATGTGAGAAGTTTGTGCCTGTGTTTTCATGTTTAGTAGAAAATTAGGAATATCTGATATTTGGAATCCGCGCCGCGCACTGACGTATGTCTCATGTCGACCAGCTGAAAATTTTCAAATCATCCAACGATTTCGTTCCAGGAAAGGTACTCATGATGACGAAAAACGCCAAATTGCTCGCCTGGGTTGAAGAGATTCGCGCCATGTGCCAGCCTGACAACGTGGCCTGGTGCGATGGAACCAAGGCTGAATATGATCATATGATGAAGTTGCTGCTGGACGCAGGCTTGGCCACCAAACTGGACGAATCCAAACGTCCCAACAGCTACCATTTCCGCTCTGACCCCTCCGACGTGGCACGGGTCGAGGACCGCACCTACATCGCCAGCCGGAAAAAGGAAGATGCCGGACCCACCAACAACTGGATCGACCCGGAAGAGCTGAAGAAGACCATGCGCGGCCTGTACAACGGCTGCATGCGTGGACGTACCATGTATGTCATTCCCTTCTCCATGGGGCCTGTCGGGTCGCCGATCGCCAAGATTGGCATCGAGATCACAGATAGCCCATACGTAGTGGCCAACATGCACATCATGACCCGGGTTGGCACCAAAGTCATGGATGCCCTTGGCGACAACGGCGAGTTCATTCCTTGCCTGCACTCGGTAGGCAAGCCCCTGGCCAAGGGGGAAAAAGACAATGGCAAATGGCCCTGCGCCCCCATCGAAAAGAAATACATCGCCCACTTCCCGGAGGAACGCCTGATCTGGTCGTATGGTTCCGGCTACGGCGGCAACGCCCTGCTGGGAAAAAAGTGTCTGGCTCTGCGCATTGCCTCGGCCCAGGCCCGGGATGAAGGGTGGATGGCCGAACACATGCTGATCCTGCGCCTGACCAATCCTGAAGGTCGGCGTTTCCACGTTGCCGCCGCTTTCCCCAGCGCCTGTGGCAAAACCAACCTGGCCATGTTGCAACCCACCATCCCGGGTTGGAAGGTCGAGTGCGTCGGTGACGACATCGCCTGGATGAAAATCCGCAACGATGGCCGTCTCTACGCCATCAATCCCGAAGCGGGTTTCTTCGGTGTCGCCCCCGGCACCAGCAAAAACTCCAACCCCATGGCCATGGAATCCATCCGGGGCAACGCCATTTTCACCAACTGCGTCCTGACGGACGACAACGATGTCTGGTGGGAAGGGATGGAGACCGAATGCAAACATGGCATCGACTGGAAAGGACGCGACTGGACTCCGGCCTCCAAAGAGGTTGGCGCCCATGCCAATGCCCGCTTCACCGCCCCGGCCCACCAGTGTCCAACCATCTGCCCTGACTGGGAAAATCCGGAGGGGGTGCCCATCGATATCTTTATCTTCGGTGGTCGCCGCACCCGGGTCATGCCGTTGGTCCATCAAGCCATGAGCTGGGACCATGGCGTGTTCATGGGCGCTACCGCCGCTTCCGAACCCACCGCCGCCGCCCTGGATGTCAAATCCGCCTTGCGGCGTGACCCCATGGCCATGCTGCCCTTCTGTGGTTACAACGTCGGCGACTACTGGCAGCATTGGTTCAACATGGGGGACCGGCTCGGCGCCAAGGCTCCGGCCATTTTCTACATCAACTGGTTCCGGAAAAACGATGCCGGCAAGTGGCTCTGGCCCGGCTTTGGTGACAATGCCCGTGTCCTCAAGTGGATGTGTGAGCGGGTCGAGGGCAAGCGTGGCGCCGTGGAGACCCCGATTGGTCTCATGCCCAAGCCCGAGGATCTGGATATGACCGGGCTCGACATATCCAAAGAAAATCTGGCCGAACTCCTGAAGGTCGATGCCGCTTCTTTCCGATCGGAGCTGGACGACCTGGACAGCTATATGGCCAAGGTGGGTAATCGCCTGCCCGAGCGCATGCGCAAACAGATCGCTGACTACAAAAAACGCCTCGGCGCCTGATTCAGAGTGCTTCACAATCCTGAGGTTTTGCAGGGGGCGGGTTCGCCCCCTTTTTTTTGTGTCTGTTCAATACCCATCAAAAACAATTGGTAACTATTCAGTACCCCCTTAAGAAAAGCCTGGATATGAAAGCCTTTGTCAGGGCTTCGCCCCGAACCCCACCAGGACGCTGTCCTGGACCTGCCAGGGAGCCAGCCCCCTGGACCCCGTTTCGTTGCCGGGTGGAGAATCGTTACAACGATTGAAAGATTGGAAATCACCTACTGTTTGGAGTGTCCTGCCATGAAGTCAAAATTTGCCGCCATGGGGCTTTTTGGATCCATGTTGCTGAGCAGCCCGGCATGGGCCAGCTCGACGGAAGATATCATGTGGATCGGACAGTGCATGAAAGGTCATACAGACTCCAGGATAACACCGGAGATCGTCAGCCAATATTGCTCCTGTGCCGACGACATGAAGTGGATCGCCCAGTGCATCAAAGACAACGCCAGCGCCAAGGAGTCCCCCGAGGTCATCAAAAAATATTGCACCTGCATGAACGACAGCATGGACTACAGCGAAACCCTGACCATCACCCAATGGGAGAAATTACACCCCAAGGAACAAGCTGAGTGCAACAGGCAGGCCGGTTGGAACAGATGATCTCCGGAAAGAGTTGAGAAGCGAGAACGATTCAGAACCCGGCAACAAGTCGGGGTCCGGCGGGCTGGCTCCCCGGCAAGACCTCGGACAATGTTCTGATGGGGTTCGGCGCAAAGCCCTGACAAAGGCCTTCACGCGCAAGCTTTTCTTGACAGGGTGCTGAATCGTTACGCTTTGCTTTCCAGGATCGTCCTGGCCAGAATTTCCGCGCCCTGAGCGGTCAAACGGCGGCACATGCGCTTGCCAATGTTGCGAATCGGGCCAAACTTATCGAGCAAATCCTGGCAACGCAAAGCCCCGGCTTCGGCCAAAAGGCGCTCCTGAAAACGGGCCGTCAGGTTGCGAGTCGATTTCTCCTTGTCCTGGGGGGTTGTTTTCCCCACCAACAACCCGGCGGCCATGGCACCGCCCGTGTAAACACCGCAAGTGGCATTGCGATTGCCCATGCCACCACAGAAACCACTGGCCAAGGGCACCAGATTGCGGGCCCGGTCCGGCTCCTCGCCCAAGGACTCCACCACAGCCAAAAAGACGGCCTCCGAGCAGCAGAGCCCCCCCTCATACAGGGCATCGGCCCGCTGCCGGATTGCCATCACCAACAGTTCCTGCTCCTGCTGGTTTACAACAGCCATAGGAAAAATCTCCCGCGCCCATCGTGGTTCATGAAGTCATCTTTCGACTCGCAGCATCCAGAGCATTGCACATCATGGGCAACCATTCTACCCTTCCCACACAGGGTCGGCCATCCAGCGGCACCCGGTCAACGATTTTTGCACATAATGCAGAATCTGTAATTTGTAACTATTCACCACCCTTGCAGGAAAAGCCAGGACATGAAAGCCTTTGTCAGGGCTTCGCCCCGAACCCCACCAGGACTCCGTCCTGGACCTGCCAGGGAGCCAGCCCCCTGGACCCCGATTCGTGGCCGGGTGATGAATAGTTACTGTAATTTTTCGGCACCCGGCAACAAACCGGGGTCCAGGGGACAGAAAAACTGGTGAACGGATATGCCTGCACACCCCGGATATGAGGTCGTCATCGGCCTGGAAGTCCATGCCCAAATGCGTACCCAATCCAAAATATTTTGTGGTTGTTCCACCCGCTTCGGGGCGGAACCCAATACCCAGATCTGCCCTGTCTGCGCCGCCTTCCCCGGGGTACTGCCGGTGTTGAACCAGGATGCGGTCAACATGGCCATTCGCACCGGCCTGGCCATCTCCGGAACCATCAACCTGCACAGCGAATTTTCCCGCAAGAACTATTTTTATCCGGACCTGCCAGCCGGCTTTCAAATCACCCAATACGAGTTGCCCATCGTCAGCAAAGGGGTTCTGCACATCCCAACGGACGGGGGAGAAGAAAGGAGCATCGGCATCACCCGCATCCACATGGAGGTGGATGCGGGAAAAAATCTGCACGAGGGGATCGCCGGGGCGTCCTGGGTGGACCTGAACCGGACAGGGGTTCCCTTGATGGAGATCGTCTCGGAGCCGGATTTGCGTTCGGCGGCAGAGGCGGGAGAATATTTAAAAAAATTGCGCAGCATCGTTCGTTACCTGGACGTGTGCGACGGCAACATGGAGGAGGGATCGTTCCGTTGTGATGCCAACGTCTCGGTACGCCCCCGTGGCCAGCAGGTGTTCGGCACCCGCTGCGAGTTGAAAAATCTCAACTCGATCCGCAACGTGATGCGAGCCATCGACCACGAGGCCGAGCGTCACATCGACGTGTTGGAAACCGGGGGACAGATCGTGCAGGAGACGCGCCTGTGGGATGCCGAAAAAGAGGTCACCCGCTCCATGCGCGGCAAGGAAGAAGCCCATGATTATCGCTACTTTCCCGAGCCGGATCTCCCCCCCCTGACCATCACGCCGGAGCGCATTGCCATCCAGGCTGCCGCACTCCCCGAACTTCCCGACGCCCGCCGGGACCGTTTCCAGACTCGGTACGGGCTCTCGTCCTACGACGCCGAAGTGTTGACTGCATCCCGCGACGTGGCAAACTTTTTTGAGGAGGTGGTTGGTACGACCAACAACCCTAAAACCGCTGCCAACTGGGTATCGGTCGAACTTCTGGGGCTGCTCAACAAGGAAGGCAAGGAGATCACCGCTTCACCCGTCACAGCCCAGGCCTTGGGGCAATTGATCGGGCTGGTGGGCCAGGGGACGCTTTCCGGCAAAATGGCCAAGCAGGTGTTCACATCCATGTTCGCGACCGGCGATCCGGCGGAAAAAATCATTGCCGCACAGGGGTTGCAGCAGGTCAGCGACTCCGGAACCCTCGAAGCCCTCGTCGAGCGGGTGTTGACCGGCAATCCGCAGGAGGTCGCGCAATATCGGGCCGGCAAGACCAAACTTTTGGGATTCTTTGTCGGACAGATCATGAAAGAGACCCAGGGACAGGCCAACCCGGCCATGGTCAACAAACTGCTCAAGGACAAACTGGCCGAATGACCCGTCGAGCTGCGCTCCTGCTGGCCATCCTTGCCTTTCTGGCGGGCGGTGTGGCGGTCGTACTTCCCCGGATCGTGGATCCCGATCAGTTTCGTCCCTTCATTTCCCGCACCCTTGAGCTGATCCTGGGTTACCCTGTCTCCCTTGCCGAAGTCAAATTTGCCCCGGCGGAAGGGTTGCGACTGGAGCTGCGGGCGCTGGAGATCAAATCCTCCGATCCCGCCGACCCGCCCCTGCTGCGGGTGGAACACACCTATCTGGGACTGGACTGGAGCTTTTTGTTGACCTCTGAAATCAAGGTCACCTCCATAACGCTCGTAGAACCCCAATTCAACCTTGTCCAACATCGGGATCGTGCCCTCCTGCGCCGGGCCGAAGAGGGCGCCCATCAACGCAACGCCAACATGACACGGACCCTGGGCCTGAGCCTGACAAACCTCTCCCTGAAAGAAATTGTCGTGCGGGATGGTCTCCTCCATATCCGCAACCAGGACCATCCGGAAGGGCATGATTGGATCGTGGATCAGATCCAAATCCAGATCAATAATCTCTCTCCACACAAAGCATCCGCGATCAACGGGTCGGCACTGGTGCAGTCCATCCCTTTCACAGGGCATGGTCAGATCGGGCCTTTGCCAGAATCCTTCAATCCCTTGGATATGCCGTTGTTGTTGAGCGTAGAGGCCAAATCCAGCCGTCCGGATCACCTGAGCGCGTTTTTATCCAAGTTTCACCACAACGCCCGGGCAGACCGGGGTTATTTTTCCACCCTGATCCATGGCAAACTGGCCAGCGGCATGCGGACCAATACCGCGTTGGAACTCTTCCATCTGGAACTCTCACCTTCCGGCAAAGAAAATCTTCCTGCCCGCAAAAAGAGTGGGCTTCAGATCCTGCCAACCCTCGCGCAAAAAGCCCCTTCCCCACCGGAGCAGCGGAACGACTCTCCATTGGACGCCCGGAAGGAGTCCCCCCTGACAACCAAACGGGAAGAGTCTGCCGCTGCCATAGACCTCTCCATTCGGCAAAAGTCCATCATCGTGGTCAACAACACGATCCCTCAGGCCACCCTGCAAGAGTTTTTCGTTTTCCTGGATGAGTCACCCTTGCTGGAACTCAAGGGAGTGGCCCGCTACGATGGGGGGTTTGATCTCAATCTGGACCTGAGCACCATGAGGCCGCTGGCATGGGAAGATATACCTGGCACTCTCCCCCCGGAGGTCACAGTGCCGAAGTCCACACCCCTCTCGCTCTCTTTGCAGCCTCTGGCGTTGGAGAAGGCTCCCTCCCCTCCATCCTCCCCCCTTGTGGCCCAGGGCTCCCTGGAGGGAAATGTGCACATTCAGGGCCTCTGGCCATCGGCCATCACCGTCACGGGCGAGCTGGACCTGACGGCAACCGACCTCCTCTGGCGCAACTTCGTGCACAAACCCGCCGGCTTGCCTCTGCTTCTCAACCTCAATCTGAGTCGGCAAAAAGCCAATCTCTCCACAACAGAAACAACGGTGCAGGGCAAGGAACAAAACCTTCTCAGCGTGCAGGGACACATTTTGCCCGAACCAGATCTCGCTCTGATCGGCACCTGGGAGATGCGGGATCTTTTGGCGCTCATGCCCGACCTGCACCAATGGTCCGGGGATGGTCTGGTGGCCATGGATCTGCGACTGACCCATCCTGCGGAGTCTGGATGGCAGCTCCAGGGATCCCTCTACGGGGGGGAGAGCCGTCTGGGACCGCTGACCATGGAGTCCTTCACTGTCCCGATCCATTTGACTCCGGCAGCCTGGACGGCGACCGACATGCGCCTGGGCGTGGCCCATGGCAACCTGGATGGTCAGGTTTTTGTTTCGCCTTGGGAACCAAATCCTCTCTTTTATGCCCAATGGGAAATGTCCGGCGTCTCCCTGGAACGTCTTCTCAGCCCCGCGCCACAAGAGCGGCTTTCCTTCATCGATCGGCTGGAGGAGGCCAAGGCCGCCGATACCCTCCAGCTTGAGGGGCTCCTTTTTGGACATGCGGATGTCTGGGGCCGTCTCGACAAGCAGTTATTGCCCGTGGAATCCTGGGGCCAGGCCAATCTGCGCCTGGAACCAGGGCGACTGGTCGGCCTGGATGGTGCAGTGCTTTCCCACGACCTGGTTGACGGTCAAAATCTGTTTCAGGAGGACAAATCCCTCTACTGGAAAAACGCCTCGGCTTCCCTCTCCTTCGCCAACGGGCAAATCCGTCTGAGCAACGTACATCTCGCCACCGAGGGCATGACCTTGTCGGGTGAAGGCTTCCTGGACGCGCAAGGCAATCAAACCCACAACATCACCCTGTCGGCCCGATGGCTCCATAACGGCCAGCCAAATTCCGGTGTGATCACGGGAGGTGGCCGCAAATGGATCTTTCGGCGACAATGACCATTCAGTACCCTCTCAAGAAAAGCCTGGACATGAAAACCTTTGTCAGGGCTTCGCCTCGAACCCCACCAGGACTCCATCCCGGATCTGTCCGATCGCCAACCCCCCAGGCCCCGATTCATTCGGCGCTCATCCTGACTGTCTTGCTCGCTGCTGGCATGAGCATCGCCCCTGCCCCGGTCCGTGCCAACCCCGTGTTGTATCCCCCCATCGATGGCCGCAGCTCCACGCAACGGGCCGAGGATATGATCATCGATGGCCTGATCTGCCGCCCCCTGGGTCTGGCCGCCTCGGTGCTGGGGGTCGCCATCTATACCGTCACCCTGCCATTCAGCCTGGCCGGGGGCAATTCCACCCAGGCCGCCCATGAACTGGTGGTCAAACCCTTTCGCTTCACCTTTACCCGACCACTGGGGGGACCGGAATGCAGGGACGGTCCGTGACATGGGTTTTTTGCCATAACACGCATGCAATACGCATAAACATGCATGCAATGCGCACATGAACACCATGCAATACGCCCCACACTGGGCGCTGAAAAGCGCGCCCAGTGTGGGGCCATGGCC